>WJMR01000337.1 GCA_014727845.1 Ignavibacteriales bacterium | reverse complement strand
CTCTTCATCCGATGCGAGATTGTTGGCGGCGAGGCGGAAACGGGGACGGAAACCACGGGCGTCGGATTTTTTGCGGAGGACGACCTGCCGCCGCTGAGCGAGGATCGGATAACGCCCGAGCAAATTGCGCTTTTATTCGATTTTTATCGCAACCCCGATAAACCCGCCCTTTGCGATTAACCGCCAAATATTGAGGGAAGCGCCCTCTAAATATTGAGGCGCCCTCAATATATTGAGGGTGGAGGTGAGGGGAATCCTAAAAAAGTTAGTTTTATTATCATTATCGTTCTTTGACGTTTTGGCACGCCGATTGTATAATTATAGGCGACAGTGAGTTTGACAGATTGAACGGGCGGCTTGTCGCCCACGAGAGATCGAGCAAGGCGCTCGCTTGGTTCTCGGAACACAAGTTTGCCGCTTCGGCGGCGCGCGTTTGGGCGGATGCTTGACTCCGCGAAGGCGGAAACGATCTTCCTCATACCCAACGCAATAACCCCATACCTACCCTCGTAGTATAGGATCGGGACGGACCTTCCCCTAGGGTCCGTCCATTTTTATTTTCTCACCTCCCGATTTCCCTTGCTTTTTAATAATCTATATTAGTAGATTCAAAACGAAAATCAATTCGCTCGCAACGAGCATCTCGGCGTAAACGCGGGGAAGCGTTTGCCACTTTTTGGGCATCGACTTACAAGGTTAGGAGAGAGAGCCGACGATCCGTCGGAAAGGATACCTACGGTTCTCCGTCTTCCCCGACTACCGTTTCGCGCCGGTTTCCACAATCCCCACACAACCCCAAATCCCATTGGAGGATGTTATGTCCGCATTCGTCGAACAATTTATGGTTGACGTAAAAGCCAAGAACGCCGCCGAACCCGAGTTCCATCAGGCGGTCGAAGAGGTGGCGACGTCGCTGGAAATCGTTTTGGATAAGCACCCCGAGTATCGTATGCACAAAGTGCTCGAGCGGATCGTCGAGCCGGAGCGCGTGATTATGTTCCGCGTGCCGTGGCAGAACGACCAAGGCGAAGTCGAAGTCAATCGCGGATTTCGCATCGAGATGAACAGCGCCATCGGTCCCTATAAGGGCGGCTTGCGTTTCCACCCGTCGGTCAACCTCGGCATCCTGAAATTCCTCGCCTTCGAGCAAGTCTTCAAGAACAGCTTGACGACGCTGCCGATGGGCGGCGGCAAAGGCGGATCGGACTTCGATCCGAAAGGCAAGAGCGACAACGAGGTTATGCGCTTCTGCCAGAGCTTTATGACGGAACTCTCGCGCCACATTGGCCCGAACACCGACGTGCCCGCGGGCGACATCGGCGTCGGCGGACGGGAGATCGGCTTCTTGTTCGGTATGTATAAAAAAGTCCGCAACGAATTCACGGGCGTTCTCACGGGCAAGGGGCTCGATTGGGGCGGATCGCTCATCCGACCGGAAGCGACGGGCTACGGCGCGGTTTACTTCGCCGCCAATATGCTCAAGACCCGCAACGAAACGCTCGAAGGCAAAACGTGTTTGGTTTCCGGAAGCGGCAACGTGGCGCAGTTCACCTGCGAGAAGTTGCTCGATCTCGGCGCCAAGCCCGTCACGCTTTCGGATTCGGGCGGCTACATCTACGACGAAGCGGGGATCGACCGCGAGAAGCTGGCGTTCGTGATGGATCTGAAGAACGTCCGCCGCGGCAGAATCAAAGAATACGCCGAGAAGTATTCGACGGCGACCTACAAAGAGACGGATCCGAACGCCGACCACAATCCGCTCTGGGATCACAAAGCCGAATGCGCGTTCCCTTCGGCTACGGAGAACGAGATCAACGCGAAGGACGCGCGGAACCTGCTGAACAACGGTTGCTACGTCGTTTCCGAAGGCGCGAACATGCCGACGGTGCCCGAGGGCGTCGATCTGTTCGTCGATAAGAAAATCCTCTACGGTCCGGGCAAAGCCGCCAACGCGGGCGGCGTCGCCACTTCCGGCTTGGAGATGACGCAGAACAGCATGCGCCTTAGCTGGACGCGCGAGGAGGTCGATAATCGTCTCGCGATGATCATGGAGTCGATCCACGACGCGTGCGTCGGAGCGTCCGAGCGATTCGGCACGCCCGGCAACTACGTCAACGGCGCGAACATCGCCGGCTTCCTCAAAGTCGCCGACGCGATGATCGATCAAGGCGTCGTCTAAAAGATCGACGGTCGATTATACGAGCGGTTCCCGCCGAGCGGGCGCCGCTCTTTTTTATACTCCGACCGATTGCTATATTCTTTCGACGCGAGCCGTCGGCGAACGGAAGCCGTCGGCGGACGGACGCGTCGTTCACCCACGAACGGATTCCGATATGGATCGACACATCGACGCCAACTGGGTCGAGCACGGATACGGCACTCGCTTTCAAGGGTTCCAGAATCTGATGAAGCAGCGGATTCGAGACATCCTCATCGTCTCGAGTCTCTACGACCTTTACCTCTTCGAGGAGGACGGGCGGCTCTACGAGCTGATCCGCAACGAGTACCAAGGGTTGCAGCTCAGCCACGCCCCCGAGCTGACGCGCGTATCCAACGGCTACGAGGCGCTCTCGCTCTTTAAGGACGACAAGCGCTTCGACCTCGTGCTCACCACGCTTCACGTCGAGGATATGCACCCCGCGAAGTTCGCCGCCGCCCTTAAGGACGTCGCCCCCGAAACGCCCGTCGTGTTGCTCGCCTTCGACAACCGCGAGCTCGCCGACCTTCTCCACAGCGAGGACGTCCGCGTCTTCGAGAAAGTCTTCATCTGGCAAGGGGATTTCCGACTCGTCATCGGCATCATCAAATATCTCGAAGATCGGTTGAACGCCGACCACGACACGAACATCGTCGGCGTCCAATCGATCATCGTCGTCGAGGACAACATCCGATTCTACTCGGCGTATCTGCCGATCATCTACACCGAGCTGATCAAGCAATCCAAGCGGCTCATCTCCGAAGGCATCAACCTCTCGCACCGCTATTTGCGAATGCGCGCTCGACCGAAGATACTCCTCTGCGAAACGTTCGAGGAAGCGTTGGATTACTTCGACCGATACGAGGAGCACATCCTCGGCATCATTTCCGACATCGACTTCGAGCGCGACGGCAAGCCCGACAAGCGCGCCGGCGTCGAGTTCGCGAGGGAGGTGCGGAGCCGACGCAACGACGTGCCCGTCCTCTTGCAATCCACGTCGCCGGAATACGAGCTCGAGGCGCGACAGATCGGCGCGTCGTTCCTTCTTAAGGGGTCGCCAACCTTGATGCACGACCTCCGACAATTTATGATCAACAACTTCAGCTTCGGCGACTTCGTGTTCCGCACGCCCGACGGAACCGAGGTGGGACGCGCGACGGACTTACGCGAGATGGAAGAGCAGCTGAAGATCGTGCCGGAGGAGAGCGTCAGGTTTCACGCCGAGCGCAACCACTTCTCGAACTGGTTCAAGGCGCGCACCGAGTTCTGGCTCGCCGAGCGGGTGCGCCCCAGGCGGGTCAACGACTACGGATCCTTGCGCGAGCTTCGCGACGGACTCCTCGCCACGCTCCGCGACTATCGGAGCGTTCGACAGCGCGGATTGATTACGGATTTCCAAAAGGACACGTTCGACCCCGCCGCGTCGTTCGCCCGCGTCGGAGGCGGCTCTCTCGGCGGAAAGGCGCGCGGCCTGGGCTTCCTGAACATCCTCGTCAACAACTACGGCGTCCGCGATAAATTCCCCGGCGTTCGTATCGCCGTGCCCACGATGGTCGTTCTCGGCACGGACGTCTTCGATCAGTTCCTCGACGAAAACCGCTTGCGCTCCTTCGCGCTCGAGTGCGAGGACGACGCGGAAATCAGAACGCGATTCCTCAACGCGAACAAATTTTCGGAAGACGCGATCGCCGACTTAATGGCGTTCCTCGATCTCGTCCACGAGCCCCTCGCGGTACGCTCCAGCAGTCTCTTGGAGGATTCGCAATACCACCCGTTCGCCGGCGTGTACGCCACGCACATGATTCCGAACAACAACACCGACCCGTTCATCCGTCTACGCGAGCTCGTCAACGCGATCAAGCTTGTGTACGCCTCCACCTACTACGCCGCGGCGCGGGACTATATCGGCGTAACGAACTACCGGCTCGAGGAGGAGAAGATGGCGGTCATCGTGCAGAAGACGCTCGGCTCGAAGCACGGCGTCCGCTTCTACCCCGACTTCTCCGGCGTGGCGAAGTCGTACAACTTCTACCCCGTGCCGCCGCAAAAGGCGGAGGACGGCGCCGCGTCGGTCGCGCTCGGGTTGGGCAAGATGATTGTCGAGGGAGGCGTCTCGAAGCGTTTCAGTCCGAAGTATCCGACGAGCACGATCGAGCGCTACTCGCCCGAGGAGGAAGCGGATCTCCGACAGACGGATTTTTACGCGCTCGACTTGAACCCGAAGGAGATTTCACGATTCGACGAGGAAGCGTTCCTCGTTCGCGAACCCCTCTCCGCCGCCGAGGAGGACGGCACGCTCGGCGCGATGGGCTCGACCTACTCGCCCGAGAACGACGCGATCTACGACGGCGTCTCGCGCCCGGGCGTTCGTCTCGTCACGTTCGCCCCGATCTTGAAGCATAAGATTTTCCCCTTGCCGGAAATCCTCGAGCTCATTCTCGGGATGGGCGGTTGGGGTATGGGCACGCCCGTCGAGATCGAGTTCGCCGTCAACCTCTCGACGCCGCCGGGCGAGCCGAAGGAATTCGGACTCCTGCAGATGCGCCCGATGGTCGTCGGCAGAGAGGCGGAGACGTCGCGTTTGGAGGAGCTCGATCGCGACAAGGCGCTCTGCTTCTCTCGGCAAACGCTGGGCAACGGGGTGGTGGACGAAGTGCGGCACCTTCTCGTCGTCGATCGCGAGGCGTTCGACCGCGCGAAGAGTCGGGCGGCGGCGGCGGAAGTGGGGGCGACGAACAAACGGCTCGTGGCGAACAAGACGCCCTACGCGCTCGTCGGTCCGGGCAGATGGGGCACGCTCGATCCGTGGCTCGGCATCCCGATCGTCTGGTCGCAAATCGCCGGCGCGAAGGCGATCGTCGAGGCGGGCTTAAAGGATGTCGCCGTCAAGCCCTCGCAAGGGTCGCATTTTTTCCAGAACATCACGTCCTTCGGCGTCGGGTATTTCACCGTCGGCGACCATGGCGACGAGTCGTTCGTGGATTGGGATTGGATTAAACGACAAGAGCCGATCGAGTCGGGCGAGTTCGTCCGGCTCTATCGGTTCGACGAGCCGCTCACAATAATGATGAACGCCCGCGAGAAGACGGGCGCGATTCTGAAACCGGGAGAGTGACTATGGCGCGCGAACGCGCGGACCAAGCGCCGATCGAACGATGCCCCCATTGCGGGCGCGACCTCAGCTCGTGGGAGCGCGTGCTATTGCAGGTCGATCGCGCGCTCGTCTGCAAAAGTTGTTGGTATCGAATCATCTTGCCGGTGGACGCCGAACGCGACGCCGACGAAAAAGAGAGGAAGCGATGAAGTCATACAACTCCTTCGCCGTGCAACGGGCGCAAACCGAAGAAGCGGCGAAGATACTGAGGCTCGACGACGCGACGACCGAGCTCTTGCTCCACCCCCAACGCGAGATCGCCTTCACCATGCCCGTGAAGATGGACGACGGCTCCTCCCGCGTCTTTCACGGCTTCCGCGTGCAATACAATATGGCGCGCGGTCCGGCGAAGGGGGGCGTCCGCTTCCATCCCGACGAAACCGCCGACGTGGTGCGCGCGCTCGCCGGGTGGATGACGTGGAAGACCGCCGTCGTCGATCTCCCGTTGGGAGGCGGAAAAGGCGGCGTGGTCTGCTATCCGCGAGACTTCTCGCTCCGAGAAATCGAGGCGATCTCGCGCGCCTACATCCGAGCCGTCGCCGAGCACCTCGGCGTCGATCGCGACATCCCCGCGCCCGACGTGTACACCAATCCGCAAACCATGGCGTGGATGATGGACGAATACGAAACCATCTTCCGCCTGCACCAGCCGGGGATGATAACCGACAAACCCCTGCAGGTGGGCGGCACGGAAGGCAGACGCGACGCCACGGCGCGCGGCGGCGTGTACGCGGTGCGCGAAGCGTGCGCCCACTACGGCGTCGATCCGAGGGGAACTTACGCCGTGCAAGGGTTCGGCAACGCCGGGCAACGGGCGGCGCTCCTCCATCAAGAGATCCTCGGCGGCGGTACGCTCGTCGCCGTGTGCGACTCTCGGGGCGGCGTCTATAATCCGAACGGTCTCGACCCGAAGGCGCTCGTAACGCACAAACTCACCACGGGCTCGCTCGCGGGCTTTCCCGACGCGGAACAAATCCCGAGCGACGACGTCCTCGAACTCGACGTGGACGTCCTCTATCCCGCCGCGCTCGAAAACGCCGTGAACGAACACAACGCCGAACGCGTCAAGGCGCGGATCGTCTGCGAGTTGGCGAACGGACCCACCACGCCCGAAGCCGACGAGATTTTGCACGAACGCGGCGTCGCCGTGTTGCCCGACATCCTCGCCAGCGCGGGCGGCGTCATCGTCTCCTACTTCGAGATGGTGCAGGATAGTTACCGATGGTTCTGGGAGGAGTCCGTCGTGCACGAGCGCCTCGACAAGATCATCACCAAGGCGTTCCATTCGGTGACGGGCGCCGTGAAGGATAAGAACGTCCGACCTCGAATGGGCGCGATGCTCGTCGGCGTGGCGCGCGTCGCCGAGGCGTGCAAGATTCGCGGGTGGGTGTAGCCGAACGGATTACGCGACGCCGTGTTCCGAGAGGATCTCTTCGAGGAAGCGCATGAAATCCGCGCCGAATCGCTCGATGGAGAAGTTCTCGAACGCGTTCTTTTGGGCGGCGCCGCCGAGGCGCTCGGCGAAAGCGCGGTCGTTTCGGATTCGCTCGATCGCCGCGACGTATCCCTCCACGTTCTCGACCTCCACGAGCAAGCCGTCCACGCCGTCGTGGATCGCGTTCTCCGCGCACGGGGGAATGTTCGCCGCCACGACGGGAACGCCCGCCGCGCTCGCCTCCACCCACGATCTTCCGAAACCCTCGCTGCGAGAGGGGAAGAGGAAGACGTCCATCGCTTTGTAGCCGCTCCACACGTCGCGAACGAATCCCGGCGCGATCACGCGAGACCAATCCGCGCCCGCTTCGTCGGCGAGTCGGCGCAAGTCGTCGCGGTGGCGTTCGTCCGGTCCGAGGAGGAGTAGCCGGACGTCCCCTTCGAGCTTGGCGAACGCGCGCATCGCGAGATCGAACCCCTTGCGCTTCTCGTGGAACCAAGCGGACATCCCGACGACGAACGCGTCGCCGAGACCGAGCTCGCGGCGGAGGTCGTCGCCGGAAATCTCGTCGAGGTCGTCGGGGAAGGGGACGCCGTTGCGCACCACCTTCACGCGCTCCTCGCGGATCCCCGCGTCGGTCAAGCTTCGCTTCACGCTCTCGTGCACGGCGATGTGGTAGTCGCAATATCTATTGTAGAGAAACGGTCCGACGAGAGGCGCGGTCTTCGATAGGTTGTGGCGGTGGGCGACGTTGATAAAGCGGTCGCCGAGTTTGCGTTTCAATCGGAGCGAGAGTTTTCGCTCGCGCGAGTGGTGCGCCACGAGAAGGTCGGGAGCGAAGCGCTCGATTTCGGCCTTCAGGAAATCGAACAGCTCGCGGTCCGAGGCGTCGTCGTCGATCGCGACGAAGCGCAAACCCTTCTCTTGGGCGCGCCGTTCGGTGAGCGAGCCCTCCGAGACGACGAGGAGCGTCTCGACGCCGCGGGAGGCGGAGTATTCGGTAAGCAGGAGCGCGCCCGTATGGCTGCCGCCGTAGCCGTCGCCGAGCGAGAGTCGTAGTAGTTTGGCGTTCATATCGGATTCCGTTTGTGGCGCAATATACCGAACGCGAACAAGGACGGCAACGAGCGGTTGTTTTCGCGCGCGAGAATCGCGATTTTTGCGCTATGCGTTTTGGATTGACATTGGCGGCGTCGGTGATAGCCGCGTCGGTTTTCGCGCCGGGGTGCGGAGAGGATGCGCCTCCCGAGCGCCGACCGAACGCGACGGACACGCTCGCCGTCGATACGCTCGCCGTCGATACGCTCTCCGAGACCGCGCCGCTGCCCCCCGAGGCGCCGACGATGTCGAGGTGGGTTCGCGAGTACGCCGACTATGTGGACGACTACGTCGCGATCATAGACGAGGCGGTCGAGCTGGAAGCGAAGATCGAGGCGGGGGATTTGCGATTGGTTAAGCGCTTCGTCGATCTTTCCGAGGAGGCGTTCGAGTTGCAGAAGCGCGGCATGGAGTTGGACATGGAATACCAAGAGTTGAAGATCGATCTCGACGCCACCGACCGAGCCCACTTTGCGCGCCTTCAGCGGCGACTCGTGGACGCGCACCGCCGTTTCGACGACGACGAATAGACGACAGAGTAATAGAATCCCATTTAACAATTAAACCGTTACCTATATGAAACGCGCCATTATCGTATCCGTCCTTTTCTCGTTTCTTTTCGTCGGTTGCTCGGAAGAGTCCGACGCTCCGCCCGTTCCGTATCGCGACGGCGCGAAGTGGGGCTACGCCACTTCCGAGAACCACCTCGTCGTCGATCCGCAATACGAGCGAGCGTTTCCCTTCCGCGAAGGGCGCGCCGCCGTTGCGAAGAACGGCGCGTGGGGATACATCGACGAGACGGGCGAGATCGTTATCCCGCTCGAGTACGACTTCGCCGACGACTTCCGCGAGGGCGTCGCCATCGTCCAAAAAGATTCGCTCTTCGGCAACGTCGATAAGAACGGCGACGTCGTCGTCCCGATCGAGTACGCCTTCCCGTGCGAGTTCGTCGAGGAGCGCGCCGTAACGACGCGAGACGGAAAGTGGGGCGCGATTGATAGGACGGGCGAGGTCGTCGTGCAATTTAAGTACGATCGACTGGCGCCCTTCAGCGAAGGCAAGACGATCGCGATGCTCGACGGGAAGGTCGGCTTCGTCGATACGCTCGGCAACCTCGTCGCCCCGTTCGAGTACGACAAAGCCGACAAATACGAGAACGGAAGAGCCGCCGTGCGGAAGGACGGAAAGTGGGGGTATCTCGACGAACGCGGCGAGCTTGTCGTGCCGTGTCGATACCGAATGTATTCGCGATACGCCGACGGCGTGGCGCTGGCGGCGTTCGACGGGAAGTACGGATATATCGACAAGGAAGGAGGCGTCGCCGTTCCGTTCGAATACGATTTCGGTCTCAAGTTTTCGGAGGGATTCGCGTTCGTCAACAAGGGCGGCAAGCGACTCGGCGGCACGGTGACGGACCAAGGCAAGTGGGGCGTGATCCGACCGAACGGGGACACGCTCACGTCGCTACGATTCGACAACGCGATGTCCTTCAAAGAGGGAATGGCGGCCGTAAACATCGGGGCGGAAATACGCGAGGGAACGCGATACGGCGGCGGCAAATGGGGATTCGTCGATACGACGGGCGCGACGGTCGTCGAGCCGCAATACGACGCGGTCGGCTCCTTCTCGGAAGGATTGGCGTGGGCGTCGGAAGACGGCAAGATCGGTTTCATCAATAAAACCGGCGAAGTCGTCGTTCCCTTCAAATACGATCAAGTCGAACCGTTCAAGAACGGAATCGCAAAAGTCGTGGACGGTAAACACTTCGGCTACATCGATAAGAAGGGCGAGGAGTACTTCGCCCGCAAGTAGCCGTTACCCGCCGACGAGAGTGAAGGCGCCCCAATGGAGCGGCTCGGGGTATCGTTCGCGCGTCGCGGTCCGCGCGGCGTCGAGCGCCTCGCGTTTCGAGGCGCCGCCGAGCCAGCGTCGATAGAACTCGGTCATCAAGAGGCGCGTCGCGTCGTCGTCCACTTTCCACAAGCTCATCAGTACGCTTTGCGCGCCCGCCGTTTGGAAGGCGCGTTGCAAGCCGTACACGCCCTCGCCGTTTTTCACGTCGCCCAATCCCGTCTCGCACGCCGAGAGCGCGACCAACTCCGCGCCGTCGAGATTCATGTTCATCGCCTCGTAGGCGGTCAGCACGCCGTTGTCGTTCGTGGGGAAGGTCGCTTCGGAATTCAGCGCCGCCGCGGCGCCCGCGAAGAACAACCCCGAGCGGAGCAGCGGACGCTCCGCCGCCGCCGCCTTCTCCACGCCGAACACGTCGTCCTCGGTCGTGCGCTCGACGTCCTTCACAAAAAAGCCGTGCGTTGCGATGTGCAACGCGCGCGGTCGATCGACCGACTTGACGGCCGTTTCGGTGGCGACGGCGCCGAGCAACGCGCGCGCCTCCCATCCGTTCGCGCGCATCAGCTCCTCGATCGCGGCGGTCTCCGCTTTCGTTCCTTCGAGCGGCGCAAGGTTCACCCCGCGCAAGCTCGAGCGCGTTTCCCCGTCGAGCGCGCGTTCCGTTCCCCCCGTCGCGCCTTGTTCCCCGCCGCCTCCGCCGGCAAAGTCGTAGTCGGGATAACCGACCAGCACGGCGCGACGCTCGACCGTCGCGGGTTGTCGGCGCTCGACGATCGACTTGGTGTTGGAGACGATCGCCGTCTCGAGTTCGTCGACTAAGTACGCGCCCGTCTCGGG
>WJMR01000336.1 GCA_014727845.1 Ignavibacteriales bacterium | reverse complement strand
CGCCGACCGTCCTCTTCTACGGCCATTACGACGTGATGCCCGTCGATCCGATCGACGAGTGGAAAACGAAACCGTTCGAGCCGACGATTAAGGACGGCAAGATCTGGGGGCGCGGCACGACCGACGACAAGGGGCAGCTCTATATGCACGTCGCCGCCGTTGACGCGCTGATGAAGACGCGGAAAACCTTGCCCGTCAACGTTAAGTTCGTGTTGGAAGGCGAGGAGGAGATCGGCAGCGAGGCGCTCGATGGCTTCCTCAAGAAGCAGAAGAAGCTGTTGAAGTGCGACGCCGTCGTCGTCTCCGACACGTCCCTCTACGCCGACAATACGCCGACGGTCACCTACGGGTTGCGCGGACTCGCCGCGCTCGAGGGGGAGGTGCAAGGTCCAAAAGGGGATCTCCACTCCGGCTCCTTCGGCGGCGCGGTCGCCAATCCCGCCAACACGCTCGCCCAAATGATCGCCAAGCTCCACGATAAGGACGGCAAGGTCGCCATCCCCGGCTTCTATAAAAAGGTCAAGCCGCTCACGAAATCCGAACGCGAGAACATCAAGAAGCTCCGCCACTCCGAAACGAAATTGGCGCGCGAGCTCGGCGTGCGCGAGTTGCACGGCGAGAATAAGTTCGCCGCGCTCGAGAGGATTTGGGCGCGTCCGACGCTCGACGTTAACGGCATAAAAGGCGGGTTCATCGAAGAGGGCTTCAAGACGATCATCCCCGCGAAGGCGAGCGCGAAGATTAGCATGCGGCTCGTGCCGGACCAAGACCCGATAGAGATCGGCAAGCTGGCGAAGAAGCACATCGAGTCGATCGCCCCTCGGAGCGTGCGCGTGAACGTCGAGATCGGGCACAGCGGACCCCCCGCGCTCGCGCCGCTCGATTCCAAGCCGATGAAAGCCGCCTCGAAAGCCATCGCCGAGGCGTTCGGGAAGAAGAAGACGGTCTTCAACCGCGAGGGGGGCAGCATCCCGATTATCGCCGCCTTCGCCGATCAACTGAAGGCGCCCGTGGTGATGATGGGGCTCGGTCTGAATTCCGAAAACCTCCACGCGCCGAACGAGCATTTCAGCTTGAAGAATTTCGAGCGCGGCATCGTCTCCTCCATTCTCTTTATGGACGAGATGGCGAAGTAGCGATATGCGGAACGCGGTATCCGAAAAACTCTCGACGCTTTCGGGGTTCTTCCGCTCGCGGGGCTACGCTCCCGATCGGGAGGAGCCCGGCTCGGGGTTCGCCGAATTCGACGGCGTCAAGGAGGAGTGGCGCGCCCTCGAGCGTGGCGTCGCGTTGCGCGATCGCTCTCGACTTACCATCGTCGAGGTTAACGGCGAGGGCGCCCGAGCGCTCGTGGATCGGTTGGCGACGAAATCCGCGCCGCAAGTGAGGCGGGGCGCCGCCGCCGAACTCGCGTTCCTCAACGCCGCCGGCGGAACCGTCGCCTACGCCGACGCGCTCCTGTTCAAAAAGCGGGTCGTCGCGCTCGCCCCTTACGGCGACCGATTGGCGCGGTGGCTCGCCCGTTACGTCGCCGACGAGGAAACGACCGTCCGCGAGGCGGAAGACGATCTCGCCGCCGTCGAGTTCCGAGGGCCGCACGCCGGGAGCTTCTTGACGATGTTCTTCGGCGACGCCGCCAAGCTCGAACCCGGCGACGCCGCACGCGCGTTGGACGACGGCGCCGAGTTCGCGCTCGCCAATTTCTCCCGCGAAGACGATCCCCGCTTCCTCCTCCTCGCCGAGCCGCGAGCGGTTATCGGCGCGTTGGAGCGGGCGCTCGACGACGCCGGCGCCTTCGAGCCCCGACTCGTGGGCGACCGCGTCGCGCGTCTGTTCCGACTCGATCGACGCATACCCGGCGCGACCGAAATAGCCGCCGCCGAAAATATCCTCGAAGCCGGTGCCGAGCGGCTGGTGGATTTTGATAAGCCCGCGTTTGTCGGGCGGGAGGCGATTCTGAACATCCGAAAAAACGGAGCCGGATCGCGGCTTCACGCCTTCGCCTCCGAGGAGCCGTTCTCAATCGACGAGCCGACCGACCTCTTCGACGAGCGGGGCGAGATCGTCGGGACGCTGACTTCCGCCGTCGAGGATTTCCGGACAGGCGGCGCGCTCGCGCTCGGGCTACTCCGAACCGACCGCCCGTCCGACCTATTGTACGCGCAAGCGGCGGGCGCGAGGCGGACGCTCCGACGGCTGCCTTGAGCGGGGATATCCGCCCAAATAACGGAACTTTACGCCCCTCGCGGCGTCTAACTTAATGAACACGTTCTTATGAAGCTTTATACGAAAGCGGGAGACGCCGGCGAGACGGCGTTGGCTTCCGGCGAGCGGACGCCGAAGGACGCGCCGCGATTGCGCGCTTACGGCGCCGTGGACGAGGCGAACGCCCACATCGGGCTCGCCGCCGCGGAAGCCGCCGACGCGAGGACGCGAGCGATTCTCGGCGAGACGCAGCATATGCTGTTCGCCGTCGGGTCGGATTTAGCCACGCCGCTCGACGCCAAGGTCGCCTTCGAGCCCGTCAGGACGCCCGAGCGGTTTGTCGAGGAGCTGGAACGCGCCATCGACGAGATCGAGGCGGAGAACGAGCCGCTCCGAGAGTTTGTGTTGCCCGGAGGCGCGAAATCCGCCGCGCAGTTGCACGTGGCGCGCGCCGTCGTTCGTCGCGCCGAGCGGGAGACGGTGGCGCTCGCCCGCGAAGTTGACATTACGCCCGCAATCGTTATATTGCTTAATCGTTTATCGGATTTGCTTTTCGCGCTCGCCCGATACGAGAACCGACAAGCCGGCGTCGAGGATATACCTTGGCGCAAGCCCGAGTGAGGCGCCTACAAGGCGAACGCTCGGCTACCTTTCGAGGGGGTGAACTTGGTTTCGACGGGGTCAAAGGAGCGTCGAATTGCGCGTCGCGTTCCCCGAATCGCGTTAAAAACGGGACAACATAACAACTGGCGAAGAAAACTACGCCTTAGCTGCGTAAGTAACCTTACACAGCCGTTCCCGCGAGCTTCTCATACCGAGCTTGCGACGAACGCCGACTCAGGTATGATAGCCGATTCGAGAGTCCGGGTAGAAAAGGCGAACCTTTAACCGGAATAGCGCGACGGCGCCCTGTCCGTCGGGAGTCGCCGCGCGAATGAATATAGACGGACTACACGCGTAGTAATTCGGCGATACTTGGCTTCGGACGCGGGTTCGACTCCCGCCACCTCCACCATTAATAGAAGACAAACCCGTCTCTCCGGTGTCGTTCTCCGGGGTGACGGGTTTTCTTTTTCCCCTTGTATTCAAAGGGTTTCGGCTGTTTAAATATCTCTTGGGGGAGACTCTACCAGTTGCCTGACGGATTCCCGGCCTTGGAAGTCCCTGAAAACTTAGTACAGGACACTGGGACCTCCGACCCGCCGGCCGATACCCGCAGACAGCAGGAGATCGGCACGCATCGCTTCGGCCGCCCACCGGCGACCGGGGCCTGGTCCGCGGGGAGCTGACGACCTTCGCAAATCCCGGCTTCGATTTGCCGCCCATCGATCGGCCGGAAGCAATTTATCCGAATGGTCGCTGTGTTTATACATGGGTTTTGGTGGCGGTGGAGTCGAACGACTTGATCTGGCCCGTTTGGCTGTACAATTACAAGCTCGGCCATAATGCGGAAAGGATTGCCTCGGGCAAGCGAAGAAAAATGCAGAAACGATATTTATGCAAAATAAAGTGGGATGGGGGTTGACAAAAGCTCTCGAATCGCATATATTTGCAGTAATGGCATTACAGCAAAACGCAAGGTGAGCGGGTGAAGATGAAAATAAAAGAGCTGGCAACCGTGCAGATGGGATACTCTTTCAGATCACGTCTCGAAGCCTCGGAAGGTGGCGGAGTTGCCGTTATTCAGATGAAGGATCTTCTGGATGATAACACGGTGGGTTGTGATGATCTGGTCAGAATCAATATGAAAGTCATAAAAGATCACCAT
>WJMR01000335.1 GCA_014727845.1 Ignavibacteriales bacterium | reverse complement strand
CAAAGTGTATTTGGTAAGCGAGACGAAAGGATCGACAAGCCCCGGTTCGTTGCGGGATCCGGAGAAGTTGAAAATGGAATGCGGGGAAAGCCACTTCAAAGAACTGGGAGTCGATTTCGAGCGGGCAAGCAATTTCGACGACGTTCTCAAGGCGTACCCCGAGCGTTCCTAACCCGTCACTCGTACCTCAGCGCGTTGACGGGGTTATCCAGCGCGGCGCGGAGGGCTTGCGATACGACGACCGCCGCGGCTATGACGAGCGCCAACGCCGCCGCCAATAAAAACGGCGCGGAGGATAGCGCTATGTGATTGGGGAATTGCGACAACCAACGCTCGAAGGCGAAGTAGGAAAGCGGCGCCGAAATAACCGTCGCGATCAGCGTCCACACCACATACTCGCCGACTAACCGCGCCACCAACCCCGTAGCCGAGGCGCCCAACGCCTTCCGCACGCCAATCTCTTTGGAGCGGCGCTCGGCGGAGTAGGCGGCGAGTCCGAGCAAACCCAACGAAGCGACGAAGATAGCCAATCCGCTGAACATCCCGGCGATAACCCCCAAACGAAGCTCGGCGCGGTGGATGCGCGCAAACTCCTCGTCGAAGAAGAAATACTCGAAGCGCTGCTCCTTCTGCAGACGGTTCCAAATCTCTTCGATTTGCGCGATCGTCTCCTCGGCGTCGCCCTTTCCGAGCCGCGCGACGATTACCTTGCCGTGGATGGAATGCCGCCCAAACCCGATAATCATCGGTCGTATCGGCTCGTAGAGCGACTCGAAATGGAAGTCCTCGACGACGCCGACAACCTCGTGCGGGGGTCCCGTCTTCTTGGGCGCTCCCGGCGGAACGAGGCGCTCGCCGACGCCGAACTCGTCGCCAAACGCGGCGGCGGCGGTCCGATTAACGACGATCTGTAAGGAATCGCGCGCGCTTCCCGGCTCAATGAACCGCCCCTCGTGGAGCCGCACGCCAAAGGTTTCGAGGAAATCCTCGTCGGCGAGCGCCACCCAGAAGGTAACAACGCTTCTGTCGCGGTCGGCGAACTTCACGCCCGTCTCGGCAATGAGGGAGTCGGCGATTTCACGGGCGCCGGCTCGCTCATAATCCTCGTAACGGGCTAGGCGCCAAGCCCATCCCGGGAAGGTATGGCCCGGCACGCCGTTGAGCTTCGTGGCGGATTGGACGTTGGGAAGGGCGACGATCTCTCGCTTGAATTGGTTCTGGTTCTCCGTCAAGTCGTCGGTCTTTTGGATGACGAGAAGGCGATCTTTGGGGAAGCCGAGGTCCTTCTCTCGGAGGTAGTCGGCTTGAGAAAAGGCGACAAACGCGGCGGCGATAAGCGCGATGGAGACGGTAAACTGTCCGACGACGAGCGCGCTCCTGAAATAGGCGCGCTTCCTCCCAACCGGAACGCCGCCTCTGAGCGCGTCGGCGGGCTTAAACGCCGAGAGGGCGAGAGCGGGGTAGAGGCCGGCGACGACCCCCGCGAGGACGGCGAGAGCGAGCGTAAAGAGGGCGTGTCGCCAATCCGTAAGCGGCTCGTAGGCGAGCGGACGCTCGACAAACTCGTTAAAGAAGGGGAGGACGACGCTCACGACGGCGCCGGCGAGCAGAGTGGCGATAAGCGAAAGAGAGACCGACTCGACGAAGAACTGCTTGAGGAGCGCGAAACGATCGGCGCCGAGCGTTTTCCGCACCCCGATCTCGAGGGCGCGCGTGGAGGAGCGGGCGGTGGCGAGGTTGGTGAAATTCGCCAAGGATACGAGCAGAATGGCGAGCGCGATCAGTTCAAAGAGTGAGAGGTATCTACCGTCGCCGTTCTCGCCAAGCTCGTACTGGAGGCGAGAGTTTAGGTGGATGCTCTCGAGCGGTTGGAGCGTAAATCCGTACTCTGAAAAGCGTTTGGCGAGCTCGTCGTACGATACGCCCAACATAAGCTCGGCGTCCTCCGCCATCCGTACGTGCGCCCAACGGTTCACGCGCTCCTCAATCGCGGCTATGTCGGCGCCGGGCTCGAGCAGAAGATACGTGTGAAACATATTATGGAACCACGACTCGTCGCCCATTTTCCACGCGTCGTTTTGGAGGAGGAACTCGAATTGGAAGTGCGTATTGAGGGGCGGATCGGCGAGGACGGCGGTAACGCGGACGTCGTACATATGATCGATCGTCATTATCTTGCCGACGGCGTTCTCGGCGGATCCAAAGTAGCGTATCGCCGCCGATTCGGTGATCGCCATCTCTCCCATTTCACCGAGCGGGGAAACATCGTCGCCGGCGACTACGCGCTGCGGAAATATCTCGAAAAAGTTGGAATCGACGCGGAAGAAGAGCTCCTCGCTAATCGCCTTGCCGTTGGCGCGGATGACGGGGTATCCCGTGTGGAGGATGCGCGTCGCCTTCTCGACGCCCTCGATATGTTCGACCGCCTCGTCGGCGAGCGGCGCGGGCGTGAGGACGCTCCCCGTGGTTTGCTCGTCGATCTTCGAGGTAACCGCCACGCGGTGGATTCGCTCGGAGTCGGGGTAGAACTTATCGTACGAGCGCTCGTAATGCACGTAGAGCGCGATGAGGATAAAAGCCGTTAAGCCCATCGTAAGCCCGACGACGTTAATCAACGTGAAGGTTCGTCGGTTAAGCGCCCCTCGCAGCGTTACTTTCAGCGTATCCTTAATCATCGTCGTGCCGCTACTTTTTGTGCGAATAT
>WJMR01000334.1 GCA_014727845.1 Ignavibacteriales bacterium | reverse complement strand
GGTTTACTGTTGGCGCAAGGATTCGACCGCCCGTTCCTTGCCCTGGCGGGGGCGTTTCCGTTCAATTTCTACCCGATGCTCGCGATGGGGATGGTGTTGTTCATCGTCCTTTCGGGTCGCGACTTCGGTCCGATGAAAAAAGCGGAGCTCCGCGCGAGGAACGAGGGGAAGCTCCTCCGCGACGGCGCCACGCCGATGATCTCCTCGGACGTCGCCTCGCTGAAGAAGAAGGACAAGATCCCGGCGCGCGCCCTCAACATGATCGTTCCGCTCGGCGTGATGGCCGGCTTGATGCCCGTGATGCTCGCGGCGACGGGCTGGTCGGCGCTGGAAAACCCGGAGACCCGCTCGTTCTTCGGCAACGTGTTTCTGGCGATCGGGCAAGGGAGCGGATCGGCGTCGGTGCTCTACTCGGTGCTAATCGCCGTCGTCGTCGCGATGATCCTCTATAAGTCGCAACGGCTTTTCACGTTTTCCGAGCTGATGGACTTAACGTTCAAGGGCGTCGGCGGGTTGATTCCGTTGGCGGCGTTGATGATGCTGGCGTTCGCGATCGGGGCGGTGTGTCGGGATTTAGGCACGGGCGTGTACGTCGCGGAGGTAACGAAGTCGTGGCTCTCGCCGAACCTCGCGCCCCTCGTCGTCTTCGTCGTCTCCTGCTTCATCGCCTTTTCTACGGGCACCTCGTGGGGCACGTTCGCCATTATGATCGCGATCGGCGTGCCGATGGCGGAGACCCTCGGCGCGAGCATGTCGATGACGATCGCGGCGGCGCTCGGCGGCGGCGTGTTCGGCGACCACTGCTCCCCCATTTCCGACACGACGATCATCTCCTCGATGGCTTCGGCGAGCGACTTGATCGATCACGTGAAAACGCAGCTCCCCTACGCGCTCGTCGCGGGCGGCGTCGCGGCGCTCCTCTATTTTGTTTTGGGCTTCGTTATTCATTAATTTCCCCGTCGGGAACACCGGCCGTCCACGACAAGCCAAGGCGAATATGAAATCGGTAAAACTTATCGGTATCGGCGCGCTCGTCGGAATAATTCTCGCCGTCGCTATCTATATATATTACGAGTCCACCAAAGGGGGAACCACCGCCCAAAGCGCCGGCTTGGTCGAGTTCCGTCCCATCGATAAGCTCTTCACCTCGTTCGCCTACGTCCCCATCCTCGATATGAATTTTTCGAGCGCCGACATCTCGCTCGGCGGCGGCGACAAAACGTTGAGCGGCTACTGCTGGCGGCAATATGAAGTGGGAATCGGTTACGACAGCGCCTCGACGCTTTTCGAGAAACACCAAGAAGCCGCCTGCGCCGGTCGATACGAAGAGCTCCCCTCGCCCATCGTCCTCTCGACGAATCCCGTCTCCTCCGAAGCGTTCGGGGACTACGACCGCGCCAAGTGCGACCGATGGGATAAAGAGTTTCTCGGAACGCGCCGCAGCCGACTGCGGATCGTCGCGCAGCTCAAGGCGGACGGCCAGTGGGGCGCGATCGTCGAGAACAGCCGGAAGACGCTCGCCGGCTTCATAAGAATCTATTGCGAGTAGGAACCCTATGACGCGCGCGCTCCTCGCGGGGCTCGTCCTCGGAATCGCCCTCGCGGGATGCACCGACGACGAGACCGAAAAAATCGAACACCAAATCGTCTCGAAGGTCAAAAGCGACGCGCCCTATCTGGCGCAGCTCGAAGCGGTGTACGGGGTCGTGTTCACGAACCGGAAAGAGAACATGGTCTTCCGGGACGATATGTACATCCGCAAAGACAAA
This sequence comes from Ignavibacteriales bacterium, assembly GCA_014727845.1. Lineage (GTDB taxonomy): Bacteria > Bacteroidota > Ignavibacteria > Ignavibacteriales > Ignavibacteriaceae > WJMR01. The sequence goes on along the minus strand of WJMR01000334.1, from coordinate 7,082 downwards.
GCGAGCGTGTACTACGGCTACGGCTTGGAGGACGCGGAGATCGAGGTCGTCGAGATCGACGGCGAACGCGTGCTTCGCGTCCGGCTCCCCCGTCCGGAACAGATTTCCATCGATCGGCAAACGCTGCAAATCGAGACGTCCTCCCCCCGCTTCAAACCCGTCGATACCGACGGCGCTCTCGTCAACGTCGATAAGGAGATGAACGAGCACCTCCAAAGCGTTATCGAGAACTACGAGACCAGAACGGTGGAGATGACGAAGAACATGTCCCGCGAGTATTTCTTGAGCTTGGCGCAACGATACGGTCTGCGGCTCGATCTTAAATTCGGCGAGCGAGTGGCGCCGCCCGAGGAAACGCCGGGCGAAGCCGCGGAAGAGTAGCGTTACCGCCACATGATGTAGTAGTAGCCGCTATTGCGATTCGCGGCGAGACGTGGTATTTTTTTATCGGAGAATCCGGGGGAAGAACTCCGCGTCCGTATGGGGTGGCGCGAAGTCGGAAGAGCCAATTCTCTGTTTAGGCGGCGATTCTTTCGTTCGGAGGCGACCCTTCTCCACGACATCATTATCGGTAAAAAAATAGGGACCCGATATGCGGCAAACCTTGGCGATTCTCGCGCTCTACGCATTGTGCGCGACGACGAACTCCTACGCCCAAGTAACGGGCGAGGACGATCTGAACATCTTCGGCTACTGGCAGGGACAGTTTCTCTACATACCCGAAGACCCGCGTTTCGATTTCCGAGACGTGGTCGCGGAGCGCAACTATGGGAAAATCCAGCAGCTCAATCTGATGTTCTCCGAAAACTTCTCGGAATCCTTCGGCGCGTTCATCAACGTCGAATTTTTAGACAACTATAATTCGAGCGAAAAGTGGGGCGCGCTCTCCTTGGAGGAGGCGTGGATTCGCTATCGGCACGGCGACCTGCTCAACGTCAAGGCGGGTCAACTCATCCCCGCCTACGGCAACCTCAACGAGGTGAAAAATCGCTTCCCGTATCTGCCCTACATCATTCGCCCGATCGTGTACGAGTCGAGCTTCTATACGATCGTGTCGTTGCCGGACTACCTTCCGAACAAGGCGTTCTTGGAGGTGTACGGCGCGAAACGGTTCGGCGGATTGACGCTCGATTACGCCGCCTTCGTCGGTAACGCGGGTCCTTCCTATACGGCGTCGATGTCCGACCTCTCGTGGGCGTCGAATCCCGGACACGACACGTCGAACTTCAACACCGTCGGCGGCAGGGTCGGCTTCCGCTACGACGACGTGAAGCTCGGCAGCGTGAAAGCCGGTTTCTCGATGGCGGTCGATAAAGACAATTGGGAGACGGCGCAACCCGGCGCGCTCACGGTCGTCTTGGATCCGAACACCGGCGCCCCCGTCGTCGATCCCGCGACCGGACAGGTTATGCTCGCCCCCGTGATGGTGCAATTCGGAAACCTTCACCGCCAAAAGATGAACGTCGATTTTTCCTACCGCGCCTTCGGGTTCGACTTAACCGCCGAATACATTATGGTGCAATACGACCCGACCGACGCGCAACAAGCCGCGCTCGACGCGTTCGACGCGCAAATGACGGCGACGCCGGCGCAAGCCGTCGCCAATCGCATTGTCGGTAAGGATTTCGACAAGACGTTCTACTACGCGACGCTTGGCTATCGATTCCTGGACGACTTCTACGTCTATGGTAGCTTCAACCATATGGACGACAAGATGAGTCACAACCTCGAGGAAGGCATCGACCTCTACACGTTCGGGTTGAACTATACCGTAAACGACAACATCGTCGTCAAGGCGCAGGGCGCCCAAGCGGAAAACGTAAAAGAAAGCTTCGACTACACGATCACGCCGTACGCGTTGGCGGTAAGCGTGTTGTTTTAACAATTTAGGAAGGGGTTGTTATGAAATATATCTTATGGTTCGCGGCGGCTACGATAATCGCGCTTGGCTCGGCGACCGACGCCGAGGCGCAAGTCGCCGTCATCGCGAACCCGAGCGTAACGGAAAGCTCGCTGGACGCGAACACGTTGCTCTCGATCTATATGCTCAACAAGCGGAGCTGGAACGACGGCTCTCGCATCGTCGTCTTCGATCTTAAGGACGACCTCCCGTCGAAGTCGAAGTTCTACGGCTATCTCGGCAAGAGTCCGAAGGCGATGAAACAGACGTGGCTTCGGCTTAAGCTGACGGGCGAGGCGCAACCGCCTCGGACGGCGGGCACCGAAGAATCGATGGCGGCGATGGTCGCCTCGACGCCCGGCGCCATCGGCTATTGCGACGCGAGCAAAGCGGGCGGAAACGTCAAGGTCCTAATAAAACTAAATTAACCGCGCGGAGCGGGCGCGCGAGGCGTCCGCTCTTATTTTTCTTAATCGTGGAACCGACGGCGCGTGGCGGCGCGCCAATAAGAGTGACGATATGCTAAATCGACTGCGCGACTATTTCGTTAAACAACCGCTGGCTCGGAAACTCAAGCTCGCGTTCACCGCGCCAACCGCGGTTATTATCCTCTTCGCAACCATCCACTTCCCGATCGGACAGTGGAGCGCTATGCACGACGACGAGGTCGAGCGACTCGACTCCTTTATCGATATGCTCTCCTACTCTATCGGCGTCGGATTGGCGGAGGGTAACTTCGAGCTCATCGAGAAGACGATCGACTGGGTTAAGCGGAACGATCAAGTCGAGTTTGTCGGCATCTATACCGAGGACCTCACCCCCCTCGTCGAAGAGACGATCGCCGACATCGAGTTCGATAAGAAAGCCCTCGTGAACGGCGAGGACATCTCGGACACCGCTCCCGGCGGGCGCCTCTATAAGGCGAAGGTAATCGAGCACAACGACGAACGCTACGGCTACGTCGTCCTGGTGTATTCGCTCGAATCGATCTATACCCAAATTATTTGGAGTGTCTCCATAGCCGTGATCGTCAACGGAATCCTCTTCGCGATCTCGATTTGGTTCATCGGATTGTTCAGCCGCTACATCACCAACCACCTCGTTAAGCTCCGCGACCAAGCGCACCTGATCGCCGACGGCAACCTCGACGTCGAGATGGGCTACTACGGCGAAGACGAGATCGGCGACTTGGCGCGCTCTTTCCGGACGATGGCGGAGGGCATCAAGGAATCCGACGAAGAGGCGCGGCGCGAGAAGCACGCCGTCGATGAGGCGCGCTCCTCCGCGGAGAAACAGCGCACCTACCTCGAAACGCAGACGGTGCGCCTACTCAACGCGATGGCGGCGCTCGCCGACGGGGATCTCACCGTTCGGATTAAGAAAGACCGCGAAGACAACATGGGTATGATCTTCGACGGCTTCAATGAAATTGTGGACAACTTCCGACGCATCGTCTCGCAACTCCGCGAGTCGATCGAATCGACGACGGCGGCGGTTATGGCGGTCGCCGAACGCGCCGACGCGGTGACGTCGGGCTCGAGACAACAAAGCGAGCAAACAACGGAAATCGCCAACTCGATTCAAGAAATGGCGAACACGATTTACGACAACAACCGAAGCGCCGAGATCGCCGCGGAAAGCGCGCGCGAGGGCGGCGGCAAAGCCCGTAGCGGCGGCGACGTTGTGACGAAAACCATCGAGGGTATGCGCCGCGTCGCCGACGAGGTCGCCGAATCCGCCGACGCCGTGAGCGAGCTGGGTAAAAGCAGCTCCGAGATCGGCGACATCATCGAGGTGATTCAAGAGATCGCCGACCAAACCAACCTCCTCGCGCTCAACGCCGCCATCGAGGCCGCCCGGGCGGGCGAGTACGGTCGCGGTTTCGCCGTCGTCGCCGACGAAGTCAAGAAACTCTCGAACAAGACGACCGACGCGACAAAGGAAATCGCCGCGATGATCAAGCAGATTCAGACCGACACCAAACAAGCCGTCGCCAGCATTCAGAGCGGCGGAAAGGAAGCGCGCAACGGCGCGGACGTCGCCGAACAAGCCGGCGAGGCGCTCCGCGAGATCATCGAGCAATCCCGACGCACCGAGGAGCTGATCATCAAAGTCTCCGAAGCGAGCGAACAGCAATCCGCCGCCGTCGAGCAAATCACGCGCAGCGTCGCCGCCATTAGCGAAGTAGCTTCGGAATCCACCGAGGGCGCGCAAACAATTTCCGAAACGGTCGGCAACCTCGACCAACGAACCAAAGCGCTCATCGAACTCGTGCGGAACTTCAAGCTGTAACCGATCGGTTCGTCGCGCTCGCATCGTTCACCTAATCGCCCTTGCGGCGAGAAAGCGAATCGTTATGAGTATGCCGCGCCGCGCCGCGATCGTCGCGGTCGCCCTTTTCGCGACACCGCTTTACGCCCAAACCGAGGCGCCCCCCGTTCCCGAAACCGTCGAGGAACTCGTCGCCGTTATCGGCGAGGCGTTCGACGATCCCGAGTTCGCCCACGCCCACTATGGCGCCTATATCGAGTCGCTCGATTCCGGCGACGTCCTCTTCGAGTTGAACGCCGATAAAGTGTTTATGCCCGCGTCGAACGAGAAGATTATCACGTCGGCCGCCGCTTTCGTCAAGCTCGGACCCGACTACCGCTTCGCGACGGAGATCCGAACGACGGGCGACGCGCGCGACTCCGTGCTCTTCGGCGACCTCGTCGTCGTCGGGAGCGGCGACCCCTCGCTCTACGAGGTCCACTACGAACAGAGTCGCGACGTCTTCCGCGCATGGGCGGATTCTCTCAAGGCGCGCGGCGTCCGAACCATAGCGGGCGACGTCGTCGGATACGACGACCTCTTCGACGACGAACCCTACGGCTACGGCTGGCCCTTCGACGGCTTCTCCTATTGGTATTCCACCGAGATCGGTCCGCTGCAAATAAACGAGAACTACGTCGATATCAAGATCACGCCGCCGGAAGACGCGACGGGCGAGCCGACGATCGAACCGAATATGCCGAGCGAGTATTTCACAATCGTGGACAACTCGATCGTCGTCGATACGGGTCGAACCACCCTTTCGGCGTTTCGCCCCCACGGCGCGAACGTGATCTATCTGGAAGGAACCGTCCTCGCGGGATCGCCGCCTTTTATGCGCAGTCCCACGATTACGAATCCGACTCTCTTCTTCGCCACCGTGTTGACGGAGACGTTTGAGGAGGAGGGCGTCCGGACGCTCGGCGAACCGCGCGACGGCGACGACTCCGACCGATGGAAATTTCCGCCGCAAGCGTTCGACTCCCTCTTCACCCACTATTCGCCGCCGCTCGTCGAGCTGAACGAGACGCTGATGAAGCGGAGCCAGAACCTCTACGCCGAAACGTTCGCGCGCGCGCTCGGGTTGGAGTATCGAGGGCTCGGCTCGTTCGAGAACGGACAAGCGGTCGTGGAGGATTTTCTCGACTCCCTCGGAATCGCGCCGGGAACCTACGCCTACAACGACGGCTCGGGACTCTCCCGCTACAACTTCGTCGCGCCACGCCAACTCGCGACCGTCCTCCGCGCGATGAGCGAGAAGGAGCAGTGGATTCGCGGGTTACCCGTCGCGGGCGAAGACGGCACGTTGCGCAATCGGATGAAAGACACCCCCGCCGAGGGCGTCGTGAAAGCCAAGACGGGAACCATCTCCAACACGCGCGCGCTGTCGGGGTACGCGACCGCCGCTTCGGGCGAGCGATTCGTCTTCTCGTTCATCTTCAACGCGCATCTGGTTAGCTCGCGCGACGTCGATCGAATCACCGACGGCGTTTTGGCTCTGATCGCCGCGTTCGAGGAATAATCCGAGCGGCGTCGATTGTTTCGACGCGACAAAATTTTTAATTTATCCGAATACGAAGAAGCGCCAATTTCGACAACCAAAGGAGCGTATTATGGGATTGTTCGACGGATCCAAGAAAATTCAAATGCAAGTGGACGATCTCAAGAAAGACAAGCGGAAATTGCAGGCGCGCGTCTCCGAACTCGAGCGAGAGAAGGAACGCCTCGCGAGAGCCGAAGAGTTGCGCAAAGCCGAGATCGGATCGCGCGAGGAGGAAATCGCGCGTCTCGAGGAAGAGAACGAAGGACTCCGCGAGAAACTCGAGCGACTGCGCGTCGAGTACAAAGAGAAGGGCGTGGACGTCCTAAACCACTCCGCGCAAGTCAACGAGCTGGAGAATCGGAAGAAAGAACTTGAGGAACAGGTCGAGGCGCTCGATAAAAAGATCGTCTCCACCAACGCGATGCTCGACGAGTTGAAGGAGGAGTTCGGCGATCGCGAAAAGCGCAAAGACGAGCTCGACAAGCTGGTCGAATCGATCGACGAGCGACTCTCGGACGCGCTCAAGCAATTCGAGAAGGAGACGAACGATCACCGCGACCGGATGGACGAGACGAAGAAACAACTCGGCGCGATTGAAAACGCGTTGCTCGAGAAGCGCTCCGAACTCTCGGAGACGACGACTAAGCTCGCCTCGCAAACCAACGCGCTCGACGTGATCCGCGAAGAACGCGCGCAACTGGAATCCAAACTAACGGCGCTGAACGACGACATCGCGCGCCTCAACGACCAACGTCGCGAATCGGCGAACGAGATCCAAGCGCTGGAGGCGCGTAAGGAAACGTTGGAGCGCGAGTTCCGTTCAATTGTCGAGCAAGTTCACAACAGCTATCGCGAAATTCAAGAGAGGCGAGAGCGCGTCGAGCACGAGATCAAGGAGAGCGCGGGCGACTTATCCTCTCTCCGGGAACGACTCGTGAAACTCGAGAACGAGCGTCGCGAGGCGCGTTACGACGCCACGAAACTCCTGTTGAATCGCGAGCAAGACGTGGACGAGGTCTCGATTCTCGACGGACTCCAAGCGTCGATTGAATTGAAGGCGGGTCATCTCTTCGACGATATCGAGGACGCGCCGACCCACGCGAACGCGGTCGAACCGCCCACGCCGGAGCCGTTCGGGGAGACGAGCGCGCAAGACGAGAGCGAGATCCCCGACGAATCGGATTCCGAGCTGGTGACGAGCCCGCCGCTCCCCGACGAAGCCGACGCCCCCTCCGAGCTCGATCAAACGCCCCCGCCCGCTCCGCCGAGCGACGTAAACGCGACCGCCGTTGAACCGACCGCGCCCGAAGACATCGCGCCGCCCGCCGC
>WJMR01000333.1 GCA_014727845.1 Ignavibacteriales bacterium | reverse complement strand
CGCCCGGACCCGTCGTAACGCTCTACGAAATTGTTCCGGCGCCCGGCGTGAAGATCAGCAAGATCGTCGGGTTGGAGGACGACATCGCGCTCGCTTTGGCGGCGAAGGGGATCCGCATCATCGCGCCGATTCCCGGCAAGGGCGCCATCGGCGTCGAGATTCCGAACGCCCGCGCGTCCACCGTTACGGCGAGTATGATACTTCCCGAGTTGCGCCGCGCGAAGGCGACGCTGCCCCTCGCGCTCGGCAAAACCATAAGCGGAGAGCCCGCGCTCGCCGATCTCGCCTCGATGCCCCACTTGCTCGTCGCCGGCGCCACGGGGTCGGGCAAGAGCGTCGGCATCAATATGATGATCGCGAGTTTGCTCTACGCGAAGGCGCCGAACGAAGTGAAGCTGGCGATCGTCGATCCGAAAAAAGTGGAGCTGAGTTTCTACAACAAACTCCGCCGGCACTACCTCGCCGTCTCGCCCGATCTCGACGAGGACATCGTCACCGTTCCCGCGAACGCCGTGCTCCTCTTGAAATCGATCACGCTCGAGATGGATAAGCGTTACGATATGCTCGCCGACGCGTCGGTGCGGAACATCCGCGAGTATAACGACAAATTGCAAAAGCCCGACGCGCGCTTCGGCGGCAAAGAGGGCGTAACGCATCACTTCATGCCCTTCATCGTCGTTATCATCGACGAGCTGGCGGATTTAATGATCACGGCGGGCAAGGAAGTCGAGGAGCCGATCGCGCGATTGGCGCAACTGGCGCGGGCGGTGGGCATTCACCTCGTCGTCGCCACGCAACGCCCGTCGGTCAACGTCATCACGGGCGTCATCAAGGCGAACTTCAGCGCGCGGATGGCGTATCAGGTCGCCTCGAAAATCGACTCGCGCACCATCCTCGATCTCAACGGCGCCGAGCGGCTCTTGGGTAAGGGGGATATGCTCTTTATTCCGGGCGGCGCGCCCAAACCCGAGCGCGTGCAGAACGCGTTCATCTCGACCGAGGAAGTCGAACGGATCACGGATTACGTCGAGCGGCAACCGGGCTACTCGAAACCATATTTTCTACCGAGCGTCCAAGAGAAGAAGGACGGTTTCGACGAGGGATCGCTCGAGGATATGGACGATCGTTTCGAGGACGCCGCGCGCGTCGTCGTGCGGAACCAACAAGGGTCGGTCTCGCTTCTGCAGCGGCGGCTCAAGCTCGGCTACGCCCGCGCGGCGCGAATCGTCGATCAGCTCGAGGACGCCGGCATCGTCGGCGGCGCCGAAGGGGGCAAGGCGCGCGAAGTGTTGATTGAAAACGAGGAGCAGCTCGAAACCCTGCTCCGACAATTATAATAGTTGGGAGAGAGTTTATGGGTAAGACGTTGTTGGCGACGATCGTCGTCTCCGCCGCGTTGTTCGCGCAATCGCAAACGCTCGAGGAGCTCCGCGAGCGCTTCGACGAGATCGAGGACTTCCGCGTCGAGGTCGAGCAATCCTACAACGGCGGCTCGCGCGCTTCGGGGACGTTCTATTTCCGGAAGCCGAACGACGCCCGGCTCGAGTTCGACGACTTCACGATCGTCTCCGACGGCGAGACGACGTGGAACTACAACAAGCGCGAGAACAAAGTAATCGTGAGCGACTTCGTCGGCGACGAACCATCGGCGATGACGCTGCCCGAGGTCGTCAACGACTTGCCCGCGATGTGCGCCGTGGAGGAGACCGCCGAGGGCGAGCTCCTCTTCACGCCGAAAGCCGGCGAGCGCTTGAGCTTCCAAACCGTGACGCTCCGCCCGACCGACGACGATCTCGTCGGGAGCTTGGCGGTCGTCGATCTCAACGGCGGAACGCTGACGATGACGATGACGAACTACCGGGTCGATGCGGGCGTCGCCTCCTCGAAATTCGAGTTTGTGGCGCCGGAAGGAGCGCGGGTTATTGACCTCCGATAAGCCGAAAAAGCGGACGCTTAAGGACGTCCTCGTCTATCTCGCGTCGATCGCGTTGGCGGGCGCGTTCCTCTACTTCGCTTTTCGCGGCGTGGAGCTCTCCGCGTTGCTCGACATTTTGGCGGGCGCCTCCCCGTGGTGGATCCTCGCGTTGCTCGCGGCGCAAACGCTTTCGCATTGGTTTCGCGCGATGCGGTGGAAGGCGTTGCTCGGTTCGTCGGGGAAGAACGCGACGGTCAACTCGCTCTTCGGGGCGGTGATGATCGGCTACGGCGTCAACGGCGTCGTGCCTCGCTTGGGCGAGGTGACGCGCGCGGTGATCGCGGGCAAAGCGGGCGGACTCTCCTCTTCGTCGGCGCTCGGCTCCATCGTCGTCGAGCGGGTGATCGATTTACTCTTCTTCGGCGCGGCGGTCGTCGCGAGCGGCTTTCTCTATCACGGCGATCTCTACGAGGCGTTCCCCTGGCTGGAGACGTCGATCTACGTCGGCGCGGCGTTCGTCTTCGTCGCGATCGTCGGTTTGGCGTTGATGATACGGCTCCGCGATCGGTTCGTCGCCTTGGTGGGCGCGGTTATCGCGTGGGCGGGCAAGATCGGCGCTCGATTAGTCGGCGTCGTCTCCGCTTCGGCGCGCGAGTCGGCGCTTGCGGCGTCCGAGAAGCTCGCCGAAAAAATCGGCGGGATGATGGGTAGGATCGTCGAGGGATTCGGGAGCTTGCGCGGCGCGGGGAACTACGCGTACGTGTTCTTTCTGAGCGGCGCGATCATCGCGCTCTACGCGGTCGTTTCGTGGTTTGGCTTCTTCGCGCTCCATATGGCGGGCGTCTCGTTCGCCGAGGCGTGGATAATGATGGCGATCGGCTCGATCGGCGTGATGATTCCGACGCCCGGCGGGGTCGGGTCGTATCACGCGCTCGCAAAAAGCGTGGCGACGGGCTTATTCGGATTGACCGCCCGCGCGGGCCTCGCCTACGCGACCCTCGTGCACGGCGCGACGTATCTCTTGCACGCGACGTTGGCGGTCGTGTACGCCCTCGTCGTCAAACTCTACTATAAACGGGAGGCGACCCGCGATGAGATTACCAATGAGACCGCTTAGCGTTTCGACCCTCGCGCTTATCCTCTGGTCGGCGTGTTTGCTCTCCGCCGAAGCGCAGTGGGAGGCGCGCGCCAGCATGGGCTATCACCTCTCGGCGAAGCCGGACGTCGAGGACTATATCAACGCCAACTTCGCGACGCCCGGCGAGCGGTTGAGCGCCTTCAACGCGGCGATCGAAGTCGCCGGCGAAGTCGGATACGAGATCGACGAGAACGCGATGATCGGCGTCGAAGCGTCCTACGACTACGGCTCCTTTACGTTCGCCCAACTCTTTG
>WJMR01000332.1 GCA_014727845.1 Ignavibacteriales bacterium | reverse complement strand
GGGTTGGTTTCCCAATTATCGAAGTAGTTATACGCCTGGAGGAAGGGATCGAATCTGCCCGCGTACACGTCTTGATTCGTGAGCACGAACTCGGCGCCGAACTTCAGGTTGTTGTATTTGTCGAGCTGTGAGTTGAAGTCGAACTTCGCGCGGTAGCTGACGATTTCCGACGTGTCGCGCGCGTTCGCCATACCGATCGCCATCCGGAAGCCCGTGATGCCGAATCGCTGATCCGGCTCGAAACCGTAAGGCGCCTCGTCGGTCGTCCAGTTGCCGAAGGTGACTTTATCCTCCATGTTCCTCGGACGAACGGGACCGGTTTTATACGACGACTCGAAGCGGCTGAAGCGCACTTCGTAGAAGGTCGTCGGGCTCAGCACGTGGGAGAATTTCGCGCCGACGCTGTTCCGCGAGATATCCGTTCGCGAGAAATACGACTCGTTAAAAATACGGTTCTCCGAGTTCCGGATGTTCGCGCCGCCGACGTACATATCGTAGGCGACCAAACCGGCGGATTGGTAAATCCACGGATCGCCGACGCCGCTGCCGGAGCTACCGATCTGCTCGCCCAACAATCCGTCAACCGATAGTTTCATCGCGTCGGAGATGTTCGAGGTCAACTTCAGCTGGTAGCTATAATCGTAGAGCCCTTTGCGCGAAAGCGGAATGGGATACATCGTCTCCGAACGCTTAAACGAAAACAGGAAGCGCAAATCGCCGAGTTGCTTGCTCACGACCGGGAAGGGCCCCGACAGCGACATATCGGCGTCGTAATCGGGGTCGCGGATGGCGAGATCGCGGCGATGCTGATAGAGATACATCTGCTGCGCGGAAATCGGGGTGACGTCGTTCGTCGGATCCCCGTCGGCGTTCAGCTGTTCGGCGATGGAGTTCCATCCCTCGAACTCGGGGTATTGCTCCTGAAGATCGGGGCGATCCTTCCACCCTTCGACCGTGCCGACAAACGCCACGTCGGGATCGATGAAGGGGCGAATCCAATAGGCGTTCGGATCGTTCGGCAGCATACCAAAATGCTTCTTCGCCGCCGGGCTATAACGACCGATAAACGAGAGGTTATATTTCTCGCGGCTGCCTTCTTTCGTAACCACGTTCACCAAGCCCGAGCGGATGTTGCCGTATTCGGCGCTGAACCCGCCGCTCTGGACCTGCACCTCTTCGATGGAGGTGTAACTAATATTAGTATAGGAACTGTTGTTCCGCTCGTCGCGCATCGACATACCGTTGACCATAAAGCCGATCTCGTCGCCGCTTCCGCCGCGGATCACCAGTCCGTCGTTGTTCTGCTGAACGCCCGCCTGTAACGCCACGACGTTCTCGACGCTGACGACCGGCAGGTTCTCAATTTCCTTGATGTTCAGGTTGACCCGACTCGAGGAGACGTCCTGCTTAACGATCGGCTCCTCGGCGATAACGACGACCTCCTCGGTCTGGTACGCCTCGTCGGTCATTTGGATGTTCAACTCCGTCGTCTGATCGATGTTGACGCGAACCTCTTCGACCACCTGCGGGGCGTATCCGATCATCGACGCGCGCACGGTGTAGAAACCGGGCTTCACGTTCAGGATGTCGTAGTGACCCTCGATGTCCGTCGCGCCGCCCGTCGTCGTGCCGACGATGATGATGTTCACGCCCACCAGCGCTTCGCCGGTGTTCTTGTCGGTGACCGTCCCGGATATCTTACCGGTCTGGCTAAACGCCGTCACGGCGCCGAAGGCGAGGAACAAAGCCAATAACGTAACGCATCTCCTCATTGCGAGACTCCTCGATAAGGTATAAAGAAAGTAAAAAGTTCCGTAGCGATAATTAGCATAGTTATTATAGGGCGTCCGCACCCCATGTTCTGCCATGTGATAGAAATCAAATTATTACTTTTTTCCCCTAATGTCAACCTCAATATATTTACGGGATTTTGGGATCCCTAAAAATTTTGCAATGAATATCGGACAATAGAAAACCTTACTTTCATTATCTTTTTAATTGACACGACATTTTAAAATTACTATTTTGCGTGAAATTCCAACGCACATAAAACCGAGTTTGCTATGAAACGCTTTTTAATACCTATTCTACTTATAGCCGCCTACTTCACCGCTTGCGACCTCGCCGACGTTGAGGCGCAAGAGAACGAGAACGACGTCGTTAAGTTCAACTTGACGCTCAGCACGCTCCCCGCCGACACCAACGCCTTCTCCGTTTATTTCGGCGTGCTCGACGAGAGCTTCTCGTTTATCACCTACGACACCTCCATCGTCACCGTTTACGACACCGTGGCGGTCGGCGACACCGTCGAGATCGTCGAGCGCGACTCGACCGTCATCGAAGAGGTGCAGCTGATGAACTATAAAGTCGGCGACGTCTCAGCCTCCGACGCAAACTCGACCGTGACCTTCACGATCACGCAAACCAACGACTCCACCAAACCCGGCTTCGGCATTATGAACATCGCGGCGAATTGCCTCATCACGATGCCCGACAATCCGAACCGCGTTTATCTCGGCGGCGCGATGCGCAACAACTCGGTCGAGCTTTCCTCCGAAAGCGATCTCGTGACCGAACTCGACACGGTCAACACCTTCACCGCCAAGGGAACCTACACCATTACGATCGAGTAACCCCGATCCGCGTTTACGACCCACAAAAAAAAGGGAGCCGGCGAGCTCCCTTTTTTCATGCGTCTCACATGCTCCTCTAATCGGTCAGCAACCGATACGCCAAATACCCGAAGTTAATCTGCATCGCCGCGAACGCCGCGCCGCTTATCGCGTCGTACCGATCGACGCGGTCGAGCGCCTCGGCGCTTCCCGTCCGACGATACTCCGCGAAGGCGTCGTCGGCTTCGAGCTTAAAGTACGCCGCCGTCGCCCCGAACGCCGCCGCCCCGCCTACGAGCGCGACGAACCACGGCGATTCGTGAAACGGCGTCGCCCGCTCGAATTGAATCCGGCGCAACTCGACGCGCGGCGAGCGACGCGCCTCCTCGATCGGGATCACCCGCGACTCGTAGCCCGGAGCCGCGACGCGATACGACGCCGAGGGCGTCCGCAATAAGAGCGGCGTATGCCCAAGCAATTCCTCGCCGGCGTACACCGCCGCGTTCTCGGGGTCGGAGGCAATCACGCTCCGAAATCCGAACGAATACCGAAACGTCCGCCCCTCGTCGGCCGACGTAAGCGTCATCGTGTCGGCGACATAGCCCGCGCCCCACTCCCGCTCGTCTTCTATCGCCTCGAGAACGCGCTCGCCCGTCGCCAACGTCGCCGTCGCCCGCGTCCCCGAACCAATCGCCGCGCCGTCTATTCGGATCGCCTCGGCACGCTCGTCGAACGCAAACGTAACGCGAACGCTATCCGCGCTCTGACCGAACGCCGCGCCGAGCGCCGCGCCGAGCGCCGCCAACGCCATAAGCAAGCTACCTAATCGCATACGCCCTCACGTTTCCTCGCTCGTAGCCGACGACGAGCGTCCCCGCGATCGCCGCGGGCGCGAACGTGGGTCTGCCGCCGATATCGAATTCTTGGACGAGCCGACCCGTGTTTCTATCTAATATATATAGGGCGCCCGCGACGTCGAGAACGAGCGCCGCGTCGGCGAACACGAGCGCGGGATAGCCGAACGCCTCCCCGTCCACAAAACGCCACACTTCCTCGCCCGTCGCCCGATCAAGGCACACGACCTCGCCCGAAAGCGCCGCGGAGAACACGCGCTCGGCGACGGCGGTCGGCGGCGCGACGACTCGCGTCCCGACCTTGGCGCGCCACAACTCCTCGCCCCGCTCCAACGAGACGGCGAAGATCGTTCCCGACTCGGAGCAAACGTACGCGGCGCCGTCGTAGATCGAGCACGGTCCGAGCGGTCCGGCGCCGAGCTCGATCCGCGCGCGCTCCCGACGCTCGGCGTAATCGTAGAATACCACCGCGCCCTTTTCGGTTCCGTACGCCAGCGTCTTCCCGTCGAACGCGGGCGAGCCGTAGGCGGGGGTTTCGAGTTTGAAAAATTCGGCGGAATCGAGGTCGCGCGTCGCCTTGATCGCCCGACGACCGGAGAGGTAGAGAACCCCGCCCGGCACGACGACGGGTTCGAGCGTCAAGTAGCCCTCGACGTTCCTCGAGTCGAGCGAGCGCCACGCGTCGTAGTCGTAGGCGACCAGATCGGTCGTCGGCGTTTCGTCGTCGGGAATCGCCGCGAAGAGCGCTCCTTCGGCGAGCGCGGCGGACGTCAACGCGCCCCCTCGTTCGTCGAAATCCCCGAGCGTCTTACCCGTCGCGAGATCGAGGCGCGTAACTTCGCCCGACAGGTCCGTGATAAAGATATAGTCGTCCGCCGAGGTCGGTTGGATCGGGGCGGAGGAGGATTTTACTTCCGACTCCCACAGCGGTTCGAGGTCCCGACCGAGCGCGTAGTCGTAGGCGAACGATCTCGCGG
>WJMR01000331.1 GCA_014727845.1 Ignavibacteriales bacterium | reverse complement strand
TCTTCGAGGATCGCGGCGGCATCATCTGGATCGGACCCTACGGCGGCGGCGTCAATAAATACGATCCGCGCAAGAATCAGTTCGAGCACTACTTCTCCGTCGTCGGCAGTCCCTACTCGCTTAGCTCGAGCTTTGTTTGGTCGGTCTATTGCGACGAGGAGGAAAAAGAGCTGTGGGCGGGAACGTTCGAGGGAGTGAATTGTATCGATATGCGTACGGGCAAGACGACGGTGTATCGGCACGTCGCCGGCGATCCGACCTCCCTCAGCGACGACGAAGTCCGCGTCGTTTTCAAGGACCGACGCGGAGATTTGTGGATAGGAACGCGCTCGGGTCTCAATAGATTCAATCGGCGGACTAAGTCTTTTAAAAGATATAAGAACGTCCCGGGCGACTCGAGTTCGCTTGCGGGGGACTTCGTTTGGTCGATCGCCGAGGATTCCGAAGGCGGACTGTGGATCGGTTCGTTCGGCGGCGTGAGTAAATACCGACCGGGGAGCGACGACTTTTTCAACTATCGGTACGAACCGAACAATCCGAACAGCGTGAGCTCGAACAGCATTCGCGCGGTGTATCCCGATCGGAAGGGATACATCTGGGTCGGCACGAACGACTCGGGGTTGTGCCGGCTGGATCCTCATACGGGCATTTTCAATAGATATAAGGACGATCCCTCGCGCCCCGGTTCGCTCGGCGGCAACATCGTGCGTTCCGTTTATCAGGATTCGCGCGGCGTTATTTGGGTCGGCGCGGACGGTTTGAATCGCTTTGATCCGAAGACGGGATCGTTCCAAGTCGTCGATCGGAGCCAAGGGATGCCCGACGACGTGCTCTATATGATTCTCGAGGACGAGCGCGGCAATTTGTGGATCAGCTCGAATCGGGGCGTGGTGAAATACGACCCAATCTCGAAGACCGCCCGCGTATTCGACGGAAGGAACGGACTACAGAGCGACGAGTTCAACGCCGGCGCCGCGTATAAAACATCCGACGGGAAAATGTTCTTCGGCGGCGTCAACGGCATAAGCGCGTTTTATCCCGAGGAAGTAAAAATCGACCGACAACCGCCCGTCGTCGAGTTCACGGACGTGCTGGTCCTCAATCAATCAGTTAAACCCGGCGCGACCGACTCGCCGCTGAAATACTCGGCGCCCGTCGCCGAGGAAATCCGACTCTCGTTCGAGGATTACGTCGTCACCTTCGAGTTCGCCGCCTTAAGTTTCGCCTCGCCGACGAAAAACAAATACGCCTGCTTCCTCGAGGGCTTCGACAAAGAATGGCGGCACATCGGCGAGGGGCATTCGGCGACGTACACGAATCTGCCCGCGGGGGATTACGTCTTTAAGGTCCGCGCCTCGAACAGTCACGGCGTGTGGACGCGCGATCCCGCGTCGATTCGCGTCGTCGTAACGCCGCCGATGTGGCGCGCGTGGTGGGCGTATTTGTTGTACTTCACAATCGCCGCGGGCGTCGTCTTCGGTTACATCCAATGGCGCACCAACACGCAGAAGAAAGAACTGAGACGCCAACAGGAGGAGCTCGAGCGAGAGCGGGAGGTCGCCGAGGCGCTTCGCGAATCCGAACGGAGTATGAAAGCCGCGAAGGAAAAAGCGATCGAGATGAGTAAGCTCAAATCCAGCTTCCTCGCCAATATGAGCCACGAGTTGCGCACCCCGATGAACGGCATCCTCGGCTTTAGCCAAATTCTCAAGACGGAAATCGCCGACGTCGAGATGCTGGAGATGGTCGAGAAAATCGAGAGCTCCGGTTTGCGCCTTATGGAAACGCTCAACTCGATATTGGATTTTTCCATCCTCGAGACCGACGAGCTTCCGCTTAGGATCACGAACGTCGATCTCGAAGCGTGCGTCGAGTCGGCGGTGGAGTATCACTCGGAAGCGGCTCGTCGAAAGGGGCTGCGCTTCGTCTTCAAGGCGGACGCGGAGGGTTTCCGGGTATCGGTGGACGAACGCTACTTCAAACAGATCGTCAAGAATCTCCTCGACAATGCGGTGAAATTTACAAAAGAGGGATACATCGAGACGCGCGTTTTCGCCGAAGAGCGAGGCGGCGCGACCTACGGCGCGGTTTCCGTGCTCGATACGGGCGTCGGCATCGATCCAAATTATCACGAGGTAATCTTCGAGGAATTTCGCCAAGCCAGCGAGGGGCTCTCGCGTTCTTACGAGGGCGCGGGGCTCGGTCTCACCATCGCCAAAAAGATGACCGAGCTGATGCGCGGCGCCGTCGAGGTGAAGAGCAAACCGGGCGTCGGTAGCGTCTTTACCGTCCGATTCCCCGGCGTGGCGGGAGCGCCGAAGCAGAAAGCGACGGAGGCGGGTCCCCAAAAAGGCGAGATCGAGAGGAAACCGCGCATCCTTATCATCGAGGACAACGAGACCAACGTGGACGTGGCGCGCCTCTTCCTCCAACACGACTACGACGTCGAGGCGGCGTTCGACGGCGAGAGCGGCGTGCGAATGGCGAGCGAAAAGATGTACGACCTCATTCTGCTCGACATCAATCTCGGCGAGGGGATCGACGGCATCGAAACGGCGCGACGCATCCGCGCGCTCGACCGATACGACAAGGCGCCGATCATAGCGCTGACGGGATACGCGATGGCGGGCGACCGAGAAGAGATCTTCGACCGGGGGAGGATCAACGACTATCTCGCCAAACCCTATAAGCGCGAGGACCTGTTGCAGATCGTCGAGATGGGGTTGCACTCGGGTCCGAACTAAACGGGAACGCGACGAATCACGCTTTTTTCGCGGCTCGATTTTTTCGCGGCTCGATTTTTTCGCGGCTCGCTATTTCGCGGCGGGGAGTCGCATGACGATTCTCGCGCCGCCTTCGTCGCGGTTCTCGGCTCGGATCGTCCCCTTGTTCAGCTCGATAAATTCCCGACAGAGAATCAATCCGAGACCGCTTCCGTTTGGGTCGCGATGGCGTAGTTCGTTTGGGTTAACGTCTATCCGAAAGAGCTTATGAACGTCGCGCTCGTCGAAACCCTTCCCTTCGTCTTCCACGATGATCTTAACGTCGCCGCCCGTTGCGGAGGCGCGAAGCGAAACGACGCCGCCCGGAGGGCTATGCTTCGTCGCGTTGGAAAAGAGATTGCGGAGGACGACCGCGAGCATATCAAGATCGACGAACGCGACGATGTCGTCCGCGTCGATCGAAAACGAGACGTTTTTTTCGCTCGCCATTTGTTGCAAGGGTTTCGCGGCGGCGTCGGCGGCGTCGCCGATCTTCACGCGGCGCGGCGCCGGCTCAATTTTCCCCGTCTGCACCTTCGCCCACGCGAGCAGGTTCTCCAGCAATTCGTTCGCGCGCTTCGCTTCGTCTTTGAGCTTCGAGGCGATGGAGCGAATTTCGTTCGCGCCTTCGGTTCGAGGAAGCGCTCTCGCCATCTCCGTTAGCGACATCATCCCCTGGAAGGGCGCGCGGAGGTCGTGGGCGATAATCGAGAAGAACTTATCCTTCGTGGCGTTCAATTCCCGCATCCGCTTTTCGCTCTCCTTCAACGCCAGCTCCGCCGTGACGCGGTCGTGCGCGTCGGTCATCGCGCCGATGATTTCCGTCGGCTCGCCGTCGTCGCCTCGGATCGTCCGGAATCGGTCTTGAATCCATCGATACTCGCCGCTTTTGGTTCTGAAGCGGTAGGTAAGCTCGTGGGAGTCGGGAATGGCGAGGTTCTTGAAACGTTCCTGAAGGTCGCCGAACTCCTCGGGGTGCACCTTCTCCAACCACAACCCCGGCTTGTCGTAGAATTCGGCGGCGGTGAATCCGAGCAAATCCTTAACGTTCTCTGTGATGCCTTCAAGCAAACAAACGGGAAGCGATATCCGATAGATGACGGCGGGGGAGTTGTTCGCGAGGAAGTCGAGCCGTTCCTTTTGCCTATGCAACTCTCGCCGGGCGGCTAAGCGCTTGCCGACGTCGGTGACGATCGAGACAACGCCGATCACGTTCCCGTCGTCGTCTCGCCGATAGTTCCACGCGATTTCCGCCTCCATCCGATCGCCGTTTTTCTTGTGGTAGTTCCCGTAGAAGATCGACGGCGTCGGTTTGTCGGCGAACATCCGCGCCATATACGCCTGCTGCGTTTTCCACTCGTCTTCGTCGGGATAGAAGATTTGAAGCGATTTCCCGACGAGTTCTCCCGGCTCGTAGCCGTGCATTTCGTGGTGCGCTTTGTTGGAATACACGATCACGCCTTCGAGATTGATTTCGAAGACGCCGTAGGGGATCGTCTCGACAAGCTCTCGGTATCGTTTCTCGCTCGCTTCGAGTTTTCGTTGGAGATCCTTCCACTCGCTGATGTCTCGAACGGCTATGATGACGCTCTTCAACTCGCCCCGCTCGTCGCGCACGGGTTGGAAATTGCTTGCGGCGTGAAACGTGGAGCCGTCTTTGCGCACCGTCACGGACTCGATAAACGGCACTACGGGAAGATTATCATTTTCCTTAAACTCGCGCATGCGTTCGACGATCGGTTCGATAAATTCGGTCTTAATGAATTGCCGCGACCGCAAACCGATAAGTTCCTCCGGATTGTCGTAGCCGAGCGCCTTGGCGCCGGTTTGATTCGCCGCAAGAATAACGCCGTCGGAATCCGTCTCGAAAATCGGGTCGGGGGAGGACTCGAAGAGTCGTCGCATTCGCTCGTGCTCCACTATCGAGGCGACGTTGGAGCGCTGTCGCTCGACGGCGAACCGCGCCGTTCGCTCGAGCGCCTCGGCGGTGAGCGCGCGCTTGGTGATGAAATCGTCCGCCCCCGCCTCGGTCGCCGCCACCTCGATCTCTCGATCTTCCGAGCCCGTCAACACCACGCACGGCGTATCGACGCCCCGCTCGCGCGCCGTCTCGATCAGTCGCAACCCGCTCTCGCCCGGAAGGAAGTGATCGACGACCGCGAAGTCGTACTTACCGCTTACGAGCGCCGCCAATCCTTCGTCGTAGTTCTTCCGCCAATCAATCTCGAACTCCGCGAACGGAAAATCATCGAGCATGTCTCGGAGATATACAAAATCGTCCTCGTCGTCCTCGACGAGCAGCATTCGATATGAGCGTTTATTCTCTTTCATTGCGCCCTTCTAATCGGGTGGAAGCTCGACTATCTCGATCCAATAGTGGCCGACCTCTCTTACCACCCGCGCCATTTCCTCGAAGCTAACCGGCTTTGTAATGTACGAGTTCGCGCCCAATTGGTAGGAACGCAACACGTCCTCCTCCTGCTTGCTGGTCGTGAGGATAATCACCGGGTGGGACGCCAGTTCGGGGTCGGATTTAATTTGCTCCAGCGCCTCTCTGCCGCTTAACTTCGGCATGTTGAGATCCAAGAGAATCAGTCCCGGCTTCGGCGTTTCCGGGCGGTCGGCGTACTCGCCCCGACGTTTCAGATAATCCATCAGATCGGCGCCGTCCTCGAAAAAGATAACGGGGTTTCGGAGGCGGCTCTCCTCGAACGCCTCTCTGGCGAGCATCCGATCGTCGGGATCGTCGTCGGCGACGAGGATGGGCACAAGGCGGTTTCGTTCGTTCATCGGCGTTCCTCGATTTGTCGTTCGGGAAGCGCGACGGTGAACTTCGCGCCTTGGTTTTCTTGTCCTTCGGCGACGATCGCGCCGCCGTGTCGTTCGACAATTTTCCGGCAGAGCGCCAATCCGACGCCGCTTCCCTCGAAGCGTTCGCGCGAGTGGAGGCGCCGGAACGCCTCGAAGATACGCTCGCGGTATTGGTTGTCGAACCCGACGCCGTTATCCTCGATTTCGACGACCCACACGGGCGGATCGTCGATGTCGGATCGTTTCGCCGTAACGCTCACACGCGGCTCGACGCCCTCGCGGCGGAACTTAATCGCGTTAGCGATCAGATTGGTAAAGAGTTGGCGGAGCGCCGTCGCGTCCCCCTCGATCGTCGGCAACTCGCTCGTCTCGATTTTCGCGCCCGAGCGTTCGATCGCCTCCGAAAGGTCTTCCTTCGCTTCCTCCACGAGGCGCGCGATCGACGTCGGCTCGATCACGAGACGTCGGCGCTCGACCCGCGAGAGCGAGAGGAGCTTCTCGATCATCCCGCGCATTCTTCCGACGGCGGATAGAGCGCGGGCGAAATAGTCCCGCTCCCGTTCGCCCATCTTATCGGCGAGCCGACTCTCAATCCTGCCCATAAACGTTTCGATCTTCCGAAGCGGCTCCTGCAAATCATGCGAGGCGACCGACGCGAATTCCGCGAGGTCTTCGTTGGAGCGACGGAGTCCCGAAACTTCGCGCGCCAGGTTCTTGCTTTCCGCGTCCAACTCGCTCCGTTTCGACTCGACTTCCGAGAGGTCGATCGTTACGCTCGTCGCGCCGCGCAACACTCCCGATGCGTCTCTGAACGGCGTTACCCGAACGGCGGCGGGGAAGCGGTCGCCGTTTTTTCGCATCCGCTCGGTGCGCAAGATATCCGTCGAAACGCCGTTGAGCATTGACCGCATAATCGCGGTCTCTTCTACCCGCTTCTCGGGCGGAATAATAAGTTGGATCGGGCGCCCCGTCGCCTCCTCGGCGGTGTAACCGAAGATTGTCTCGGCGGCGTCGTTCCACATCAAAATCACGCCTTCCAAATCCTTCACGATCACCGCGTCCTTCGCGGCGGAGAAAAGAGAGTCGAGCCGACGGGTGTTCTCCAAAGCTCTTTGTTCGGCGGTTATGTCGAACGTGGCGTTGAAGATCCGGAGGGTTCCGTCGGCTTCTTTACGGGGAATCGAGACGATCTTGATCCACTTGATTTCGCCGCCCGCCGCCAGAACGCGCGCCGTCGCGATCGTGCCCTCGCCGCGTTGGTTCGCTTCGGATTTGGCCTTGAGGATGGGGATATCCTCTTCGTGCACGACGCTCAATGGGTTGGCGAGCTCGGCGTATTTCCGGGGATCGTAACCGAGGAACTCGCGGAAGCCGTCGCTTATATGTTCTACTTTTACGCCGCCTTCGACGGATGAATCGTATCGGAAGGTGTAGGTGTTTGTCGCCGTAGCCGCGAGCGCTTGGTTCGCGAAATCGAGGTTGGGATCGACGGGGAAGGAAGTGACTTGGTTTGATTCGCTCATAGGTTACTCGCCCGGGGGGAGCGAACGCGGAATCGTGAACCGAATCTCGGTCCCCTCGCCCGGCGCGCTCTCCAGTCGGATTTCGCCGCCGTGGCGTTCGACGAATTCTTTGCATAAGATGAGACCCAACCCCGTGCCGTCCTCGCCTCTCACGCCTTTGGCGCTGTGGGTTGAATCTATTTTGAATAGTTTCGCGCTATCCTCGGGCGCGACGCCCACGCCCGTGTCGGCGACGACGAACTCGACGAACTCGCCCGCGTTCCGCGCCTCGACGGTGACGCGTCCCTCGTCGGGCGTGAATTTTATCGCGTTGGAAAGCAGGTTTCGGACGATCGCCTGCAACATCGACTCGTCGGCGTGAACGATCGTCGTCGGATCGACGAGGTTCTCCGTCTTCAATTGCTTCTGAACGATCGACGCTTCGTTGAGCGAGAACAATTTGTCGATCACTTTCCGCGCCGCGACGGGTTTCGGGTTGTATTGGATTTTCCCCGTCTGGACGCGCGACCATTGGAGGAGATTCTCGATAAGTGAGAAAACCGCCTGCGCGCTCTTGTTCATCTTCTCGGCGATGTCCTTCAGTCGGTCGGGTTCCACCGTGTCGGATGAACGCATTAGGTAATCCGAAAAACCGAGCAAGCCCGTGAAGGGACCTCGGAGATCGTGCGCGACGATGCTGAAAAACTTATCCTTCGCGGCGATGGTTTCCTTAAGCTCGGTCTCGCTTTCCGTGAGGCGCTCGATGGCGACGCGATAGTCGGTGACGTCCTTGGAGATCGAAACGAGCCGCGTCACTTTGCCGTCTTGAATCACAGGCACGCTGGTGGTGGCGGTTATGAGGCGTCGATCGCCGAACATCCAGACGTCCTCGGCTTGGGCGATCTCGCCCGTCCGGAACTGTTCGCGCATCGTTTCGGCGACGCGGGCGGGGAGGAAGGGCAACGCCTCCTCGACGTTCGAGCCGACGACGGCGCCGGAAGCGACGTTGAGCGCCTTCATCATTTTTCTGAAGGAACTATTGACGAGCAGGATGGTAAGGTCCCGATCGACGACGAATATTGTTTCCTCGAGCGCGTCGATGGTGGCGCGGTTAAGCTCTTCCGAGGCGCGAAGGGCTTCCTCGATTTGCCGTCGTCCCGTTACGTCCCGCGAAATACCGATCAAACCGTACACTTCGCCGTCGGCGTTTCGGAGCGGGGATTGCACGATGTCGTACACCCGCTCGGAACCGTCCGGCAACACGAGACGCCAATTGGCGTTGGCGACTCTTTCTTTGGAGCGAAGCGTCGCCTCGTCCATCGCCCGAATGCCCGGTTCCCCCGTCGCGGCGTCGCCAAAAAGTATTTCGTCCGCCATTCCAAGCTCGGCGTCGGTTTTACCGACGACCTTGGGTGGCGTTAATCCCAGCGATTTGGCGAACGCCGCGTTGACGATCGAATATCGGAACTCGCGGTCTTTGGCGTAGATGTGGTCGGAGGTCGAGTTGATCAACGTTTGGTGGAATTCGTGCATCCGCTGTAATTCCGCCACCATTTCGTTGAGTCGTCGCTCGCTTTCGACGCGCTCGGTGATGTCCCGACTGAAAACGGCGACGCCGATAACGCGGTCGTTCTCGTCTCGAATCGGGTTGAAGGAATAGTCGAAGAAATGACTATCGCCGAAAACGGCGGCGCGTTCTTCGGCGACGAAGCGCTCTCCGGCGAGCGCGCGGTCGAGGTATCCGCTCCAGCGTCGCTTCTCCTCCGCCTCCATCGGGAAGTCGTCGAGGGCGAGCCCGCGCTCGGCTTTTCGTTCGAAGCGCGAGATGAAGAACAAGCGGAACGCCTCGTTCATCGTTTCCAGTTCGCGGTCGGCGTTGAAAGAGAAAACGGCGTCGTCGGTGTTGTTGATGAGCCCGCTTATCCGCGCCTCGGATTCGAGTAGCTCTCGTTCGTAGATCGCCTTGTCGGTTACGTCGCGCGCGTTCAGCAACACGGCGCCGATATTCGGATCCTCGACGAGGTTTCGCGCCACGCCCTCGATGAAGCGGTACTCGCCGCTCCCGACGCGTAACCGGAAAACGACCGCCGTGCTTTTCTCGTATTCCGGGAGGATGTCGGCGAAATGTTCGCGCGCAATGTCGAGGTCGTCGGGATGCACAAGCGAGAAGGCGTTTTCGCCGAGGAGTTCGTCGGCGTCGTAGCCGAGGATTTCCTTGCAATTCTCGGAAATGTATTCGACGTCGCCCTCTTTGCTTAAGAGCGCGAAGACGTCGCCGCTTCTGGCGATCATCTTCCGGAAGCGGTCTTGGTTCTTGCGCGTTTCCTCGAGCGCGGTGTTCTCGGCGGTAACGTCCTGCGCGCCGCAATAAACGAGCGCGCCGCCGTTGGGTCGTCGCTCGAGCGGCTTGCCGAAATCCCGCACCCATCTTATCGCGCCGTCTTTGGTGAGAATTCGATACTCGACCGTCGTTTCTTCGTCGGCGAGGAATCGCTTAACGCGATGGTTGTAGATTTCATAATCCTCGGGGTGGACGAGCTTCAGCCACGCCTCGCGCGCTTTCAGCTCTTCGAGCGTGTAGCCGGTCAGCTCCTCGAAATTTCCCGTCATCCACTCGGGCGCGTAGTCGCCGTTGGGTTCCACGCCGAGCGCGTAGGCGTAGTCGGAGATGACGCCCAGCAACGCGCGGTAACGTTCCTCCGAGGAGCGCAACTCGGCGGTGCGGCGTTCGACGCGCCGTTCGAGATCGACGTTCGAGCGCTCCAGCTCCATTTCGTAGCGCTTCATGCGCGTCACGTCGCGCGCGGCAACCAGAACCGTGCGCTCGCCGTCTTCCCCGACCCCCTCGACGAGAACGCTCTCCATTTCTATCGTGCGGCTCCGCTCTCGATTCACGACCTCGATGGGCGCCTCGGCTCCTCCGCCGACGGTTCGCTCGAACTGGCGGTAGAACGCTTGTCGGGAATCTTTGTGCAGGAGAAAGGGGATATGCTTGCCGATCGCCGCGCCCGGCTCCATTTCGAAGAGCAGATCGGCGGTTTGGTTGGTTTCGAGGATGGTTCCGTTTTTCGAGTCGAGCGTTAAATAGCCGACGGGGGCGCGGTCGTATAGATTGAAATAGCGTTCGCGTTGCTCGCTTAATTCGATTTGCGAGAGGCGCAGCTCCTCGTTTTGAATCGCCAACTCTACTTGGAAAACTTCGACCTCGTGAAGCAGTCGCGTTATTTCTTCGTCGGAGGATGCGCTTCCGTCGTCGTCGCGTTCGGCGAGCGTCTTCTCGGCGCGCTTCCGGAGTTCGTCGAAGTTGGAACCCACCTCGTGAAACTTTTTGGTATCCGGCTCGGATAGCGCGCGCGCCGAATTCCCCGATTCCAATTCGACGATTCGTTTGCGTAACGCGACCAGTTCTTGTCTCAAATCGGCGTTAGACGCGCCGTCGTCTTTCATTGCGCCCTCTTTCTCCCCTGCATGCATTCGGCGTATTCTTTCGGTATAAATTTACTAATCTATAGGTACAAATAGAAGAAAGCAACGCTCGTGGATATAAAAAAAGGAGCCAAAGCGGCTCCTTTCGAGTCAAAACGGTCGAAAATATCACGGCTAAAATTTCTCGAGTAAATCCCCGACCGCGTCCTTATGTACCATGAAGTCGATCATCTTGAGTTTAACGTAATCTTCGTGGTAGAAGTAGTATCCTTTGTTTTCGCCGATCCGCGCGCCCGAGCCGGAATCCTTCACGAGGAACCAGTCCTTCTCGCCGTCGGATTTATAGCCGACGATGTGGATCCCGTGGTCGTCGGTCGTCGTCTCGGCGCTAAAGCGAAATTGACGCGCCTCCTCGGTGATATATTCGGCGGGGATGTCGAACGAGGGAACCGTCGCCACCTCCTCGAAGCCGTTCATCCCCGGCTCGGAAACGTCGCCGCCGATGCAGATCGTATAGCCCTCGCGAACCGCGCTTTTCAGGATCGACATAAATTCGTCGAGCGGCACGTTGTGGTAGTCGTCGCTGAACCACCAATTGTCGGGCACGTCGTAAACGACCATCTCATAGTAGGGGTTTTCCATCAACGAGATGACGCCGACGTAGTCGTCGAGGTTGAGTTGGAGAACGTTGTCGAGGAACTCTTGCGGCGTGTAGGTCGCGCCCTTGTAGTCGAACGAAGTCGGCGGTTCGCCCATATAGTGATTCAGTATCGCCTTGATCGTCTCGAGCCCCGTCTCGACGTTCCAATCGCCGGATGCGCGGAGTCCTTCGAGGAACGTGTTCATCTCGTCGAACATCTTCGAGTGGTCGTGGAACGGTTGGTCGGCGGGTTTGCCGGGGTAGGCGCTATGCGGAACGGCGCCCCGCTTGCGCCATATCCTGATCACCGCGTCGGCTTCCGACCCCTCGGCGAAATACGAGTCGCCCCGCCGCTCGATGAACCGACGCGCTTTGGCGACGTATTCCCAATAGACGGTGTACATCTCGGATATCTTCACCTCCTCGCCCGTAAGCCGCGCGACCTCCGACTCGAAGAAGGACGTCGTGGAATACGACCAGCAGGTTCCCGTCCTGCCTTGCGCGACGGGCGCGAGGTGGGCGATCGTCTCGAATTCGTCGATCGATTTCGGGAGCGTCATTCCCGAGTAATCGACCATAAACCTCGGCTCCTCTTCCTTCGGCTTCTCCCAATATTTGTCGGATTCCTCTTTTATCTTCTCCCAAAACGGGTTCTCATAATCGACGAACGTCGCCTTGTTCGGCTGTTGGGCGAACGTCGAGGCGCCGAAAGCCACGAGAATCGCCGCGAATACTAACGGACGTAAACGCATAACGCGCTCCTAACGGTTGTTGGTTGGAATGGTTTCGTTGGGATAAAAATAGAGAAAGCCGACGTCAATTAAAACGGTCGGGGGGTGGAGGGGCTACATAAACACGTTCACGATGGCGCCGAGCGGGACCCGCGAGTAGTTGAAGAAGGACACGTCGGAGTTTTTGACGACGCCCGGTTCGTTGAGCGTCGTCTCGTTCGGTTTAGCGACGCCGGAGAGAACCTCCTCGGGGTTCACCTCGTTGGGGGCGGGTTGTCTCTCGATCGGCTCCTTCGGCGCGACGACGCCGAGATCGGAGAATTTCGGCTTCCGCGCGTACGGCGGTTTCATCCGCTCCTCGACCGCCGCCATCATTCTCGACTTCGGGGCGTCGTCTTCTTCGGCGAACTTCGGGACAAAATTTTGGGAGGATTGCAAGCCCGCCTTGCCTCGGATTCTCGCGCCCGAAGGCAGGAACCCCTTCGGCAGTTCGATTGTATCGTTCGACGCGGCGCGACCGCCGAAAAGCGCCTCGCCCGATTTGGCGCCGAGACGGAAATTTGTTCCCGACGACCACTCGAAGCCGTCGCCGAATCCGCTCGTACGACCGCCTAACGACGCGCGCTCGAAGGAGTGAATCGCGGTCGTCTTCGACGAACTCGAAAACGAGGTCGGCGAATACGCGGCGGTATTTAATTGTTCGACTCTCATCGCGAATCGATTCTATGCATACGTCGCTAATATAAATCGGAAACCAAAAAAAGGCAAGCCCCGCTCGGCTAAGGCGTGACGCGGATCACGCGGGCGCCGGCTTCGTCGGCTACCGCTTTACGCCGGAGATCAGCCGGCTCTTCAATTCGTCCACCAAGCGCTCGAAGTACTGATTGTTGGAACCGAACGCGCCGCCGAAAAGCTTGAGCTTAAAGTCGTTCCGGAGCGCCGCCATCGCTTGCGCCCATTCGTCGGGATCGTCGGACTCGATTCCGCCCGTCGGATCGGCGAGCTCTTCGGGCGGTTGCGCCGAAACGTTCGCCTGCAAGCCGCGCAACCGTTTCCGCACGTAGTCGTTGGCGTTGGCTTCCGCCGACATCGCTTTGCGGAAGACGGAATGATGCACGTTGGCGAGGGCGAACATCATCGGCGCGAAAGGCGCCTCGTCGTCCACGCGCTTCATCGCGTCGTTGATCGTCGTGCCGTCTAAAAGCGTTCCGTCTTCCTTTGGGATAAAACTCATAAAGTAGGGGAGCTTATTCTGCGCGATCGATTTGGCGACGCCCGTCGCCTCCTCGACGGAGGTAAAACCTTTGGCGTAGATGAACTCGGCGCCCGCGCCCTTAAGCGCCTTAATCTGGAAGCCGTGCAAATCGAGCGCGTCCTTCGCCTCGGGCGCGTCCTCGGGTTTGAACGGATCGCCGTGCGGACCGATGTACGCCCCCACGAGAATGTTTCGCGCCGCGCCCGCGTAGTCCTTCTTAAGGCGGAGCATAAAGTGGAGCGCCTCGGTGTTGAGATCCGAAAGCCGATAGCCCGCCTTCTCCGAGTTACTCTTGTTCGTCTTCAGCGTGGGAGCGAAAAGCAACAACGGCAGGTTCACCCGCAACGCGACGGTGAGATATTGCACGTAGATTTTGGTGAGCGCGTTCGCTTCCTGAAACCCCTCGATCATCTTAGCCGCCCCGATGTAAGGATCCGGTTTATACATAAACTCGCGCGTTAGGCGGTCGGCGACGTCGCCTTC
This sequence comes from Ignavibacteriales bacterium, assembly GCA_014727845.1. Taxonomy (GTDB): domain Bacteria; phylum Bacteroidota; class Ignavibacteria; order Ignavibacteriales; family Ignavibacteriaceae; genus WJMR01. Next base: position 621 of record WJMR01000331.1, on the reverse strand, counting down.
GGTGAGGATGATCGGGTTTTCGCTAAAATGGTCGTTGACGGTTAGTATCGGCATAGTAGTTCTCTATCATGAAGCCGCAAGAAGCGGCGATGCGCAATGCGTAATTTCCCAAAAATAGAAAAAATTTGGAACTATTACCCGTTTTCATACGCGCTCTCGAAAAATCAATTTGGCGGAACGTGGAAATCCACTATTGCGCGGCGGCGGCGAAAGGTGTAATTTCTCCCAAGAGAGAGTTTAGAGAAACAAAGGGGAGATAATATGTCTTTTATAAACGTGTATCGGTGCGCCGCGCCCGAGGCAATCATAGAGACCGTCGGCAACGCGGAGGGTTCGCTGCTGCTGGCGTTCGCCTCGTCGAAGTTGGATCTCCAAGAGACGGTCTCGGCGTTGCGCCGTACGGGCGGACGGGCGGTCGGATGCACGACGGCGGGCGAGATTATCGGCGACGAAAACGGCGCGCGCGCCTACGACGGTTCGATCGTCGTCGTCGAATTCGGAATCGACGCGAGCGCATACGACGCAAAATTGTTTCCGTTGGAAGGGGGGGATTATCGCGAGCCGGGCGCCCGCGTCGGCGAATGGGCGCGCGAGAAGTTCGCCAATCCCGTCGTGTTCGCG
>WJMR01000330.1 GCA_014727845.1 Ignavibacteriales bacterium | reverse complement strand
GGCGCCTTGGGCGCCCGCTTCTCGTCGCTCGGTCTGGACGAGTTTTTCCTGGGCGGCAGAAAGATGAACAAGTTCGTCGTTGCGTTGAGCGCCGTCGCCTCGGGTAGGAGTAGCTGGCTCTTGATCGGGCTTACGGGGATGGCGTTCGCGCGCGGCGCCTCCGCAATTTGGGCGGCGGCGGGCTACGTCGTCGTCGAGTTCCTGATGTTCCTCTACGCCGCGCCGCGCCTCCGCGACCAAACCGAGGCGAAGAACGACTTGACTATCTCCGACTACTTCGCCTCTCGACACAACGATAAGAAGAACGCGCTCCGCCTCCTCTCGGCGGTTATCATCATCGTCTTCTCGACGGCGTACGTAAGCGCGCAATTCGTGGGCGGCGGCAAGGCGTTCAGCGCGAGTTTCCAAGTCTCACCCGACGCGGGCGTGGCGATCACCGCGATCGTCGTCTTTCTCTATACCGCGCTCGGCGGATTCCTCGCCGTCTCGATCACCGACGTAATTCAGGCGATCTTTATGTTCTTTGCGCTCTTCGTGTTGCCCGCCGTCGCCATTGTGGATTTCGGCGGCGTCGAGGCGGTGATGACCGCCGTCCGGGCGCAAGACGCCGCTCTGCTCGATCCAATGGCGCTCGGATGGGGCGCGCTCGTCGGGTTTCTCGGCATCGGGCTCGGCTCGCCCGGCAACCCGCACATCCTCGTCCGCTATATGTCGATCGAGCGCTCGAAGGACTTGAAGTTTAGCGGCTACGTCGGTACGTTCTGGAACGCGACGATGGCGATCGCGGCGGTCGTTATCGGCGTAGTGGGACGCGCCTATTTCAGCGACGCGGGCGCCCTCCCCTACGGCGACGCGGAGAATCTCTATCCCTTCCTGGCGCAACTGCACCTCCACCCGATTATCTTCGGCGTCGTCGTCGCGTCGATCTTGGCGGCGATTATGTCCACCGCCGACTCGATGTTGCTCGTCTGCGCCTCGGCGCTCATCCGCGACGTGTGGCAACGCTCGATGAAATCCTCCCGCGAGCTATCTCAAAAGGAGTTGACGTTTTATAGTCGCTTCGTTATTTTTCTAATCGTCGTCGCGGCGACGATCTTCGGCTACATCGCGTCGGACGTCGTCTTCTGGTTGGTGCTTTTCGCGTGGGCGGGATTGGGCGCGGCGTTCGGACCGCCTATACTCCTCTCGCTCTTCTGGGATAAGGCGAACCGTTACGGCGCGGCGGCGGGAATGATCGTCGGGATGCTCTCGGTGATTGTTTGGAATCAAACGCCGGCGTTGAAGGACGCGATGTACGAGCTTGTGCCGGCGTTCTTCTTGAGCGCGGCGGCTACAATCGTCGGATCGTTGGCGACGGCGGCGAAAGTCGCCGAGGAGCGCGGCGAGTTGGGCGAGTCATCCTAACGGAAACCCCTCGCGCCGATATCGACGCGCGTTGGCGAGCGCCTTCTCCGGCGAGTCGTTCGAGTAGCAATAGACGCATCCGTGCGGACAACTGTCGTAGTAGCCGATGTCGCGACTCTCGACGCAGAGGCAGCCGGGCCGCGTTGCGACGACGCGACGATTCTTGACCGCGCCCGTCAACCGATTAATCCGCTCGGAATCTATGCACGCCGCGCGCCCCGCGGTTTCGGCGACGACCGCGTCCTCCTCGGCGCACGCCTTGAGCGTCATCCCCCGCGCCTCGGCTATCCTCCGCAACTCTCGCGCAATCTCCGCCTTCTCCTCCGCGCTCGGCTCGCGGAATCGAACGCCCGTCCGTCGCGACAGCGCCTCGGCGTTGCGTCTCGTCTTCCGATACCAACGCACAAAACTGACGACGCACTCGTGGGTCGCGCCTTCGAGGCGGGCGGCGATTTCCGAGAACGTTTCGATCGCGCGTTCGGGAGGAGTCGCGTCCGAGAGGACGATCGGGTCGTAGCGCCAAATCGCGTAGTCGTCGCCGAAGCGGTCGGCGAGTCGGCGGAACGTCGCGATTGCCGCGTCCGTCGCGGGGTTGCGCGGCTCCAACGCGCGCGGCATGCCGTTGATCGTGAAGTGCATGTAGCGCCGTCCCTCGTATCGCCGATCCACTTCCTCGAGCGCTTCCCAAAACGGCGCGGGGTTTCGCGTCCAGAACACGAACGCCTCGACGTTCGAGGGGGTACAGTCGATCTCTACGGGCGCGCCCGACACGGGATTCGGATAGCGGAACGACCCCGCCGCCAATCGCGCAAGGAACCACTCCGCGTAGTAGGCGGGAATGTCCGTTCTTCTGCTCGCCGAGATTACCATAAGAAGAAAGCCGCCCCAAACGCGCGTCGGGACGGCTTGAAATCGGTCGCTATCAGTTGTTATTCGTATCGGACGCGGAACGTCAGCGTCGTCTCGTCGTCCGCGGAAACGGAAACGACGAAGCGCGCGAGCCACGCGTTCACTTTCTCGTAATCGATCGAGGAGTCGAGTATCCGCCACTCGCCGCTCATCGGCGCGTCGATCTCCACTTTGACGGGTTCCTCCTTGCGATTCTTGACGGTAATCTCGTAGGCGATCTCGACCGCGTCGTCGCCGATCTTCTCGAAGTCGGTCGTCGTCTCCTTCACCTTAACGTCGAACGCCTCGCCGACCTTGACGGTAATCTTCTCTTTCTTCGGCGTGTGCTCGATCCAATCCTCGCCGATAAACTCGACGGCGCGTCCGTCGGATTTATGCAGACGGAGCTTGCCGCGCGGCATCGGTTTGCCGAGTCCGCTCTTCTCGTCGTTCACGAAATCCACGAAAACCACGGGGTTACCCTCGCGCCCTTCGCTCCGATACCGTCCGACGTTCGCGCGGTAACGCAAGATCTTCTCGACCGCCGCGTCGTCCGCCTCGAAGAGCGAGATCTGTTTCGTCTCGTTGTTCGCCACGTCGGCGGGGCGTTGGAGACGGTAGATGTGATACTCGAAGAAGGCGTCTTCGGTAAATTGCGGCGGAGGCGGCGACACTTTCTCGGCGTAACCTTCGTCGCGATATCCGCCCATACCAGCGGGTTGCGTGGCGCGGTTCACCTCCCCCGCCACGAGTTTCAGCTCGGCGTTTTTATAAGAAGCGCCGGATCGGTTATCCACGCTCACCCACGCTTTGATATCCATCTTCGTGTCGTCCTCGTTCAGCACGGCTACGTATTCGGCGTGCCACGCCATCCCCGTCGTGTGGTAGGAGAGCTCGACGTCTTGCGCGCCGGCGCGGTTCGAGTTGACGATCCATGCGAGCGTCGGTTTCGTCTTCAATCCCTCGGGGAGCGCGCCGACTTCCATTTGGTACTCCGAGGCGTCGGGTATCATCGTCAATCCGCCGTCGGCGCCTCGCAGCACAATCTGGGTTCCGAACGCCGAGAGGAGCGTTCCGGTCGTCCGCTTCCCCTCCTCGTCAACCAAGGCGATCTCACGATCGACGTATTTCTTCAGGATCTTCTCGAGCCCGACGAGATCGTATTGGTAATTCTGCTCGATCACTTCCCCGTCGAGTTTTACGTGCACGCTCGTCGGGTCGAGGCGTGCGGCGACGTCAACAATCTCGACGGTCGATTCCCCCGCGGGCAAGGATACCGCGCGCGTTTGTTTCACGACGCCGAGATCGTTGTTGTAAACGGTGATCGTCGTGGATTTCACGTCGTCGGTCTGCGCGCTCGCGGCGAACGCTCCGGCGATCAGCAAAACGAATAAGCGTTTCATCGTGCTCCTTCCTCTGATAAGTGCGGAAAGAATATACGAAACGCGCGCGGGGAATGGTAGCGGATTTATGGAAGTCGGAGCGTCGGGGGCGGATCGATTTCGCCGCGCATCCAACGGAACACGTCGATTAATTGTTCGACGACGACGTTCCATTGGTAGCGCTCGACGACGAACCGTTGGGCGGCGTCTCCCGTCCGACGGCGATCCTCGTCGCTCATCAGCGCGACGCGCGCCAACGCTTTGGCGACGGAAGGTACGTCGGTCGTCGTCTCGATCGCCGCGCCCGCTCGCGCCATTTCGGGCAAATTGCATCGATCGGAAAGAACGGCGGGCAATCGCCACGCGGCGGCTTCGAGAACGGACATCGGAAACCCCTCGCTATGACTGGGCAGAACGTAGGCGTCGGCGGCGGCGAGCAACGCGTTCTTCTCCTCGCCGAACTTCGGTCCGACGAAAATCACGGCGTCGCCTAATCCGCGCTCCTTTACGATCCGTCGCAATTCCGGCGTATAGTCGGCGTCGTCGGGTCCCGCAAGAACGAGCTTCCAGTCCTCGCGTCCTCCTCCGAGCGCGTCCCACGCTTTGATGAGCGAATCGACGTTCTTCACGGGATGGAGTCTTCCGAGGAAGAGGAATATCTTATCGGCGCCGAGATCGCGCTTCACTTCCGGCGCGCGCTCCTCCGCCGCCCGCCGCACGGCGTCGTCGGGCAACGCGATGCCGTTCGGCACGACGCAGATCGGCGCCTCGGGAGCGTAGGCGCGGACGTGGCCATACTCCGCTTCGTTGAGCGCGTGAAGACACGTCGCGTTCTCGACGAGCTTATCGGCGAACCAACGCTTGACGAGACGCTTTTTCCAATCCGAGAATTCGAGCGCTCTGGGGTTGAAGTTGCCGTGCGCGGTGATCATATACGGCGTCCCGCGGCGTCGCGCCTCGCGGGCGATCGTCGCGTTCGAGTGGAGCCAGACGCTCTGAAGCGAAACGACGTCGGCGTCGAACGATTTACGTATCGAGCGTTTCAGCTTTGGCGCGTAGTGGAGTGAGAAGGGACCTTTCGAGTCGTACGCCTTGACGTTCGCGCCCCACGCCGTCGTGTCGCCCGTCTCGCTTTTGGCGCGCGTTCCGATCACGCGAACCTTGTGCCCTTTTACGCGAAACGCCTCGACGGTTTGCAATAGCGATAGATACGGACCGCTACTTTTTTTAAAGAGCGACCCCGTTCCAAATAGAATGTTCACGGACGCTCCGCCTATTCCTCGCGTCCGGGAATCTTGCCGTCCCGAACCGCGCGTTTTTCATAGAGCTTGGCTTTGATATGAAAGAGTTGCACGCCCTTAAACAACGAGTAGATCAAGCCCGATTTGCCGTCCAAGAATCCGAAATGCAAAACGTAGTGGTAGAGAAACCTTATCGCGGGCGAGCCGGGAACCTTGAGGAACGCGCGCTTCAGCCAACGCCGCCGCTGCGACTGATTTCCGAAGAGCTTCGGCTCCACCTCTCCGTCGCCGCCGTCCCAGAAGACTTTCGCCTCCCAGTTGGAGTATTCGTTGTGCTTGAGGATGTAGCGATCGAGCGAGTTGAAATTTTCGTGTCGGATCGGACGCCGCAGTCGCCCGACGTTCCCCTCGACGACGACGTGCTCGTGCACCTCCATATCCGCCATAGATTTGTCTTGATCCTCGATCCGTTTCTCGTACCTGCCCTTGCCGCGCCGGAAGAGGAAGAGCTTATAGAGCTCCGTGCCGCCGTGCTTGAGCTGCCTGCCGAGAAAGAATATCTGAAACTTAAGCCAGTAGCCGTCGTAGGCGTCGTTCGTAATCGCCTCGGCTATTTCATCGCGTATCGGGTCGTCGAGAATTTCGTCGGCGTCGAGGATGAGGATCCAATCGTTGCGCCAGTCGTGCGTCTCGATCGCCCACTGCCGTTTCTTGGGCCAGCCGCCTTGGTAATCGAATTGCAGAACGCGACATCCGTAGCGCTCGGCGATCTCGACGGTTCGGTCCTCGCTACCCGAATCGACGACGACGATCTCCTCCGCCCAATCGGCGACGGCGTCGAGGCACCGGACGAGGTTGCGCTCCTCGTTCTTAACGGCTATGAGAATCGAGACGGGGGTTTTCAAATCGAGACCAAACAATCGGCGTTAAAAAAAACCCGCGCGCCTCTCCAACGTGGGCGGGTATCGTGGGCCCAGCCGGACTTGAACCAGCGACCGGCCGATTATGAGTCGGCTGCTCTAACCAACTGAGCTATGGGCCCCCTTCCTTTCGGAATTCAATTCTAAATGTACTGCTTTTTTTGCGAAAGCAAAAAGCGCCCGGAGGCGGCGAGGAAGCGTCTCTCAACTATCACAAATTTATCTCGATGTTTTTCGAGAAAGTCGAGATTAAGAGTTGCGGCGTATTGGTTTCGTTTCTAATTTGAAGGTAGTTCACGGGGCGATACAATTGTGGATAACTTGTTAAAAACCTCGGCGGTGTGAAAAGGTTTCACGTTGAGCGGAATATTCGGCGCTATATTATGTTTGTTGCAACCGGATAAAAGATGATATTTATTAGCCGCAAGACGTTATAAATTAGGGTGTTGAAAGGTTATCCTCACAGCGCGGTTGAGAGAGAAGGGCGCAAACCGTTACTACGTTAATTTGGCGACCTCGGATTTTGGTAAAACTTAAAATTGTGGATAACTTTTATGGAGGCGGATTCAACTAAACGATACGTCGATCCGCAAGCACAATGGAATAAGTGCTTGTCGGAAATCAAGAAGCGCGTACCGTTTATGACGTACAACACGTGGTTCACGCCCATCAAACCCGTTTCGGCGAACAACGACTCGCTTATCGTCGAGTTGCCGAACGAGTTCTTCTGGGAGTGGATCGCCGAGCGTCACAACGGCGTCGTTGACGAAGCCGTCAAAGCAGCCCTCGG
>WJMR01000329.1 GCA_014727845.1 Ignavibacteriales bacterium | reverse complement strand
GGTTGCGTAAGCTCGCGCCACGCCTCGGCGAGCGTATTGCGGCGGCCGGGGGTTCTCTCGTCGGTCATACGATCCTCGTGATTCGGTTAAACGACGTTGCCGACGACGAAGCCCGGTTCGCCCGCGTCGGTCGCGGCTTTGAGCGCGGCGTCCACGCTTTCGGGCGCGACTATCGCGACTAATCCGACGCCCATATTGAACGCGCGACGCATTTCCTCGTCGGCTATCTCGCCCTCGTTTTGGATGAGCCGAAAGATCGCGGGCGTTTCCCATGCGTCCCATTTCACGTCGAGCGAGCGTCCTTCGGGGAGCGCGCGCGCGGTGTTCCCGACGAGGCCGCCGCCCGTGACGTGCGAGAACGCCTTGACGTCCGCGCCGTCCCGTAGCGCCGCGATAAGCTTCAAGTAGGATTTGTGCGGGATCAGGAGCTCGTCGCCGAGGTCGCGCTCGAGTCCTCCGGGACGATCCGTGAGCGCGTAGTTATCCAAGAGAACTTTGCGCGCCAGCGAGTAGCCGTTGGTGTGCAAGCCGTTCGAGCGGAAGCCGAGGAGGACGTCGCCTTTAGCGACGCGCTCGCCGGTGATGATTTCCGATTTCTCGACGACGCCGACGATCGTGCCCGCGAGGTCGTAGTCGTCGGGCGCGTAGAGTCCGGGCATCTCGGCGGTCTCTCCGCCGACGAGGGCGCATTCGTTCTCGCGGCACGCCTTCGCCATTCCCGCGACGATCCGTTCGGCGCGCGCGGGATCGAGCTTGCCGAAGGCGACGTAATCCAAAAAGAAAAGGGGCTTGGCGCCGCAGACGGCGATATCGTTGACGCAGTGGTTGACGATGTCCTCGCCGATCGCGTCGTGCTTGTCGTGCATAACCGCGACCATTAGCTTCGTCCCGACGCCGTCAACGCTCGATACGAGGACGGGCTCGCGATACGCCGAGGGATCGAAGCGGTAGAAGCCGCCGAAGAACCCGACGCCGCCGAGGACGTTCGCGTTCGCGGTGGATTTGACGTGCGCTTTGATTCGATCTACGGTCTCGTCGCCGGCGTCGATATCCACGCCCGCGTCTTTGTAAGTGTCGCTCATAGGTTTCCAAAGATGTTGGGATTATCGAACAACTAATATAAGAAAGCTTCGGGGAAGAAATCGAACGGCGTCGGGCGGCGCGGCGGTTTGGATAAGAGCGCGCGGTCGGATAATTTGCCGAGATGAAAACGACGATTCTTGCCGCAACGTTCGCGGCAACGTTCGCGGCGGCGTTCGCGGCTCAGGCGGATTCCGCAAAACCCGGAGCTCCCGCCAATCGAGGCGACGTGAACGCACGGTTGACGGTGATGCAGGTTTCCCTTCAGGATCGCTTGAACCAGATCGACGAGCGACTGGCGGCGGCGAGCCAAAAGACGACGATGCTTCAGGCGCAGACGGCGGGCTTGGAGGAGAAACTCGACGCGTTGGTGAACGTGCTGTGGGTCTTCGGAGGAATATTTACGCTACTTTCGACGGCGACGATTATCGCGCTGTTGTTCTTCCGATCGCCGAAGCCGTCGCGCGCCGTCGCGACGCGAAAGGATACGCGAGCGATCGGGGAGCGCGAGTTGCGCGCGATGGTCGCCGAAGCGGTCGAGGAGATGGATCGACGACGGGGGCGTCGTCGCGAGTAGGGGGCGTTAGGGCGCGAGTCGATTCGAGACGAGGAAGAATCCGCGTAGGCGTCGGTCGTTCTTGCCGACGAAATCGGTAAACAGCGCCTTGGCAAATTCCTCGTTCGTCGGTTGCGAAACGCGAACGGTCTCGACGCGGGTGGGAGAGGAGGAGGGAAGATGATCCGCGAACCTGGCGCGATAGAAGTCGGTCTGCGAGAAGACGCACGAAAAGACGAGCGTCGTTACCGCGAGGACCAAGCCCGCGATGGATTCCACTCTTATTTTTCTTCTTTTCATTGCCGTCTATTAAATTATCGAAAAACCAACATCTAATTTAAGAAAAGTATCTAAATAAATAAGTAGAAGTTGTTACGAATTTATTACGTGTCGCCTACCGGTAAGGCGTAATATTATTGATCAGATAGGCGAAGTCGTCGCGATTCTTTTCCCACGTTTGCGGTTCGCCTTGGGCGCCGACGCCGATGATCTCGCCGTAAGGCGTAGCGACGAGCGAGATGGAGAAGAGCGCCGCGCCTCGGCACATCGATCCGGAAAACTCGAGCGCCGGCATGCCGCCCAGCGTGGTGGCGACGGGGTCGAGACTCACGATCTCCATCGGTTGACCCGCGATAACGTCCGAAACGTTCGCCGCGGCCAGATCGAGTTCCGCCGCCTCCAGCAACGAGATGCTGACCGCGAAACTCCGATCCTCCGACTCGGCGATCATCTCGGCGCCGTGCGTCTCCCACGTCCATCCGTCGGGGATGGCGACCATGACCGCCGCCGCGGGATGCGCGACCGACTCCTGAGCGCGCGTCTCGACGTTCGATGAAAGCGCGACGAGGATTACCAACGCCGTTCCGTTTATCATTTTCTTATGTGGAAGAAGGTTGCGACTCATATCGTTTGCCTTTTGCGGTAGCCGTTCCGCCCGCCGGTGCGCTCCTACTAATTCAGACGACTAAAATATAACGGCTCGTTAAGCCCTTGTCAATCGGAAAAAGCCCTACATTCGCGTCGTGTGACATACCTCACAATGTCGTAACTATCGCGAGTTTGGCGTCGTCGGTTTTTCGCGTATTTTATCGCGGACTCAATCGGAAAGGATATGCCATGGTTTTGTTGGAGTTCAGCATCAGCCCGACGGATAAGGGCGAATCGCTCGGGGATTACGTCTCGCGCGCGCTCGACGAGATCGATAAGAGCGGCGTCGCCTACCGACTTACGCCGATGGGGACGATACTCGAAGGGGAATGGGACGAGGTGATGGGCGTCGTCGGCGCATGTTTCAAAGCGTTGCAAACCGATTGCCGGCGCGTCTCGCTCAACCTAAAAGTCGATTATCGGGAGGGTCGCGAAAGCCGACTGACGAGTAAAATCG
>WJMR01000328.1 GCA_014727845.1 Ignavibacteriales bacterium | reverse complement strand
GAATCCACCAAGCGCACTATGCTCGCGAGCGCGCCTTGGCTCGAGCCCGAGCGCGTAACGACGATCCACAACGGAATCGACGTCGCCAAATTCGAGCGCGCCGCCCCGTTGGATTTCCGGTCGCGCGGCGTCCCCGAGAACGCGAGGGTCGTCGGGTTCCTCGGCAGGTTGTGCGAGCAAAAGGGCGTGGACGTTCTGATCGAGGCGTTCGCGAGGGTGGCGGAGAAGCGAGCGGACGTCGTATTGGCGTTGGCGGGCGAGGGCGAGATGGAGGCGCTCGTGCGCGAGCGCGCGCGCGCGGGGGGCGTGGAAGAGCGCGTCTTGTTTCTCGGATTTCTCGACGACCCCGCGCCGTTCCTCAAGGCGATCGATCTCTTCGTATTGTCGTCCCGATGGGAGGGCTTCGGTATCGTCTTGGCGGAAGCGATGGCGGCGGGCAAGCCGTGTGTGACGACCGACGCCGGTAGCGTCGTCGAGATCGTCGAGGACAAAACGACCGGGCTCGTCGTTCCGCCCGAAGACCCCGACGCGTTGGCGCGCGCGATGGAACGACTCATCGACGATGGCGTCCTCGCCAAACGGATGGGCGACGCGGGCGCGAGACGCGTCCGAGAAAAATTCACCGTCGAGCGGATGGGCGACGACTATGAGCGGCTCTTCTATCGGATCGCCAAGCGTCCTCGCGTTCGCGTCTCCGCCGAAACGCTTCGACCCGACGTGAAGAAAATTTGCATAATAAAACCGCGCGGCATCGGCGACATCGTCCTCTCGACGATCCTGCTCGATAATCTCGCCGCCGCCTTCCCCGACGCGGAGATCCACTACTTCGTCGAGAAGTTCGCGCGGGACGCGGTCGAGGATTTGCCGCTCGTCGAGAAAGCGATAACCACGAAGCGGAAGGAGTCGTCGTTCGCGATGGCGAAGAAGCTCCGCGCCGAGCGGTACGATTTAATAATCGACTCGTGGTCGAACCCTCGGTCGGCGCAGGCGGTGTTCCTTTCCGGCGCGCGCTATCGCGTCGGCTACGCGTATCGAGGACGCCGCTACGCCTACAATCTCCCCGTCTGGCACCGCCGAGAGCGGAAGTCGCATGCGGCGGAATCCAACCTGCCGTTGCTTCGTTTCCTCGATCTCCCGACGATCTCCAAACGCGTTCACTATAACGTGCCCGACCGACAACTCGAAGAGGCGCGGCGCTTCATCGCAAAGAAGTTTCCGAACGCGACGACGGTCGCGGGCGTGGCGCCGGCGGGCGGGTGGGCGTCCAAGCGGTGCGACAAGGAGAAGTGGGCGGAGTTCGGCGCGGCGCTCGTCGAGAGACTCGACGCGTCGATCGTCGTCGTGTGGGGTCCGGGGGACGAGGAGGACGCCGAACACATCGAGCGGGCGTTAGGCGATCGCGCGACGCGCATCCCAAAGACGACCGTAAAAGAGATGTCGGCGTACCTCGCCGCATGCGACGTAGTACTGGCGAACGACTCGGGACCGATGCACATAGCCGCCGCCGTCGGCGTTCCGACGCTCGGCGTGTTCGGACCCACCAACCCCGAGGCGCACGGACCCTACTCGCCGGTGTCGGGCTACGTGATTAAGGACGACCTCGACTGCATTCGCTGCGGTAAGTTCGACTGTCCGTACGATCACGAGTGTATGCGCGAGTTGCCGGCGTCGGTCGTCGTCGAAAAAGCGATCGAGCTACTCGCGAACGCGCGACGGTCGGAATAGCGACGGGGTGTCGCGAATGGATTTTATGCCCCGGTTGTTTTCCTTACCTTTTTGAACAATGTAATTGCGAGAGGAAGCTTATGCTCCGTTGTTTTTCCTTTGTCGTCGTCGCGCTCGCGAGCGCCGCGATGTTCGCGCAATCATCGCCGTCGGCGGACTTCGTCTATCATTCGCCGCGAGACGGATCGCGGTTCCATAGTTTGGAGACGCGCGTGTTGTTCCGCGCTTCCGAAGCGATCGACGCGTCGTCGTTGGATCCCGCGCTCGTTCGGATCGTGGGCGATCAAAGCGGCGAGACGCCCTTCGACGTTACGCTCGCCGACGACGGTCGCACGATCAATCTCGTTCCGCGCCGCTCGTTCGCGAGGGGAGAGACGGTGCGGGCGTCGATCGCCGAGGGACTCCGAACGATATCGGGACGGACGCTCGGTTCGACGGCGACGACCTTCCGCACGACCGAGCTCGCCGAAGCGCCCGGTCGCGCGCCCGCTCCCGAGTGCGAACCGATCGGCGTCGGCGGCGAGGAGCTTATGCCGGACTCGACCCATCCCGAGTTCCCCGAGTTCGTAACCGACGTCAACGACGCCCCCGCGCCCGGCGCGATCTTCGGCTCCGTCACCAGCACGGTTCACCCCTATCGCGGTTTCAACTTCATCCTCTCGAACGAGTGCGAGGTTCTCTATCACGACTACTACGTCTATCGCACATGGGATTTCAAACGACTGGATAACGGTCTGCTCGGATTCTCGAAATACTACGACAATCACAACGGCTTCTACCGCGTGAAGTACTACGTGATGGACACGCTTTTCGCTTTCGTCGATACGATCTCGATGCAGTCGGGTTATATGGGCGACCACCACTGCTTCGAGGGATTGGCGAACGGTCACTACCTCGTCGCGGGCTACGACTTGCAACGAATGGACATGAGCGAAGTCACGGACATCGGAAGAGAAGACGCGATCGTCGCGGGGTTCGTGTTGCAGGAGCTGGACGCCGATCACAACGTCGTCTTCCAATGGCGGAGTTGGGATCACATCGACATAACCGACTCGTATTACTTTCTCGGACATTCCGTCGTGGATTACGCGCACGTCAACGCGTTTCAGATGGCTCGCGACGGGGACTATCTCGTCTCTTGTCGCCACTTAAGTCAGATACTAAAGATCGACCGAGAGACGGGCGAGGTGATATGGCGTTTGGGCGGGAAGTCGAACGACTTCGAGTTTCGAGGCGAGCACGAGGAGAACGCGCCGACTTACTTCTCCTATCAGCACGACGTTCGCCCGCTCGACAACGGGCGCATAACGATACACGACAACGGCAATCAACACCCGCCCTCGTATAGTCGCGCGGTCGAATATCGTCTCGACGAGGATTCGCTTATCGCCGAGATGGTCTGGGAGTTTGATCGCGAGAGAACCGCGTTTGGCGCGTACGCCGCGAACTCCCAACGGCTTCCGAACGGCAATACGTTTATCAATTGGGGCGGCACGTCGCGTCTCCGCTTCACCGAAGTCGATCCCGAAGGCGTTATTGTGTGGGAGGCGAGCACGGTCGGCGCCTCGTCGGTGTATCGCGCCTACCGTCAACCGTGGAATCCGATTCTGCCGGAGACGAAAGAGACGCGCGTCGATCTGGTTGCGTTCCAACGTTACGACTTCGGCGAGACGGCGGTATCTCTGCTGACGAGCGAGCTGTGGGCGAACGCCTCGAATTCGGCGAGCGTATCGCGGAGGGATTACGGCGCCTCGGCGACGCGTTTCGGAATCCCCGAGCCGTACTGCCCGCCCTATCATTTCGTCGTCGAGACGTCGGAGATCGATTCGTCGGACGGTTCGCTCGTATTCGACGCGCGCGCGTTTCCGAAAATCGTGGACGCGGAGGCGACCTCCGTTTACTATCGTCCCCACGCGGGCGTCGCGTTCGAGCAACTCCCGACGTCGTTTCTCTCCGCCGATTCGTCGCTCACGATATCCCCGTGGCGCGCGGGCGAGTACGTTTTCGGATCGCCGCTCGACGAGAGCGCCGCTTATCCGCCGATCGTCGTGAAACCCGAGACGGGGAAAGAAATGAATCAGGAACGCGACGTGCGGATCGAGTGGACGCCGCGCGGAGTCTCGCGATCCTACGAGTTGGAGATCGACACGAGCGCGGAGTTCGCCGCGCCGTTGCATACGGAAGCCGACTTTGTTCGCTCCGAGTTTTTCCTCGAACCGCCGTATCCCGAGCAAACCTACTACTGGCGAGTCCGCGCGACGAACGCGGCGGGAACAAGCGCGTGGTCCGACACGTCGAGCTTCTCCGTTTCGCATCCGCGTATCTCAATCGCCACGCCGAACGGGGGCGAGCTGTTTTCGCCCTACTCGTATATCGACTCGGAGGTCCATCACAATCTCGACGCCGACACGATCGTCGTCGATCTCTATCTCGACGGAGAGTTCGTTAAGAACCTCAGACGCGAACCGACGCCGACGGGGTATTTCCGATGGAGCGCGTTTGGGCTTACGGAGGACGACGGCTATCGACTGATCGTTCGTTGGAACGCGGATACGACCGTCGCCGACACGAGCGACGCCGACTTCGCGATCGAGCAAGCGACCGACGTCGAGGCGAGCGATCTTCCGACCGAGTTCAAGCTGTATCCCGCCTATCCCAATCCGTTCAATCCCTCGACGATCGTGCGATTCGATCTTCCCGAACGCGCGATGGCGAGGATGGTTGTGTACGCGATTTCCGGCGAGCGCGTGACGACGACGGAGTGGGAATCGTACGAGAGGGGTTCGCATAAATACGCGATCAATCTCGGCGGGCGCGTAACGGGCGTGTACGTCGCCGCTATCGAAGCGGTCGGCGCCGAAGGAGAGTCGTTCAGAGACGCGGAAAAATTATTGTTGATTAAGTAACGCGATTACGTAGTAATAGAAAGAAGCCATGGATTCCCGAATATTGTCGGGAGCGCTCTTCGTTTTTCTAACGACGTCGGCGCTTCCTCAGAATGCTATCGCCTTCGACTATGTCTATCCCGTAAACGGATCGGAGGGGCATCCGCCGCAAACGCGCGCGCTTTTCCGCGCCTCGGAAAGATTCGACGAGCGAGCGATCGAAGAGGCGAACGTTAGGATCGTCGGTTCGCTTTCCGGTGAAATGAACGCCGTCGTCCGACTCGCCGACGACGGGCGTAGCGTGAGCGTTTTCCCGGAGCGCGAGTATCAAGCCGGCGAGCGCGTCGAGATAGAGGCGTCCGAATGGCGGACTATCGACGACGAGGCGGCGCCCTCGGTCCGAGTCGAGTTTACGATACGCGAAGCGCTCCCCGAACCGTCGGCTTCGCTTATCGTCAACGCGTATCCCGATTACACAATCGACCCGAGGACGGCGGACGAATCGTTCGCACAAACTCTTTCATCGGCGGACACCGCGTCGCTACCCGCGATGACCGTGACTCACACGGGAACGACGGGCGAGGGGGCGGTCGTTGGTTCGATCATCGTGACGGACCCGAGTTATATCTCGTATAACTTTGCGATTGACGACGCCGGCGACGCCGTGTATTGCAAGACGTTTCCCTCGAGAACTTGGGATTTCACTCGACACGCAAACGGACTCTTTTCATACGGTCGGCAGCTGAAATCCTATGGCGGCTTCACTGAAGTCGAATTCGTATTGCTCGACGAGAATCTTACGGAGTTCGACACCGTTCAAATGGTTGGCGGCTATACGGCGGATCATCATCATTTCGAAATTCTTCCAAACGGCAATCGACTTGTAGAGGCGTACGATATTCGACAAATCGATATGAGCGAGATCGTCGAAGGAGGAAAGCCGAACGCCTTTGTGATCGGAAGCGTACTGCAGGAAATCGACGCCGACGGCGATCTCGTCTTTCAGTGGCGGAGTTGGGATCACATTCCCATTAACGACTCGTTCGTCGATCTAACCCAAAACTGGATTGACTATATGCACACCAACGCGTTCATCGTCGATATACAAGGCGACTATTTGGCGAGCGCGCGACACTTGTCCCAAATTTTCAAGATCGATCGACGCACGGGCGAAGTTGTGTGGCGACTCGGCGGCGAGAAAAACGATTTCGCGTTTGTGGGGGAAGACGACTCGAACGCGCCGTGGTACTTTTCTATGCAACACGACGTTCGTCGGCTCGCTAACGGGAACATTCTCATCTTCGATAACGGTAATCAACACTCGACGCACGTAACGAGGGTGGTTGAATACGACATCGACGATTCGACGATGACCGCGACGCCGGTCTGGGAGTGGAGTCATCCCGACGGCGTAAAATCCGGTCACAGCGGTAATTCGCGACGTTTGCCAAACGGCAACACGATTATCGGTTGGGGATCGAGCGTACAACCGTCGGTTACCGAAGTGAACTCCGCGGGGGAGATCGTTTGGGAAATGTCCCACGACGAGGCGACGTATATGTATCGCGCGCACCGCGTCGTTTGGGACGAGCAAGCGGCGACCGAGTCCGTTACACGATCGGATATAAGCTCTTACGGCACGCCCGACTTTAACGACTTCGGCGTTGAGACGGGGATCTCGTTGATCTTCGGCGACGTATGGGGAGAGGCGACAAACTCCGTCACCGTCGATCGTTCGCCGTTCACCCCGTCGGAGGCGGCCTTCGTCGATCCCGAACCAAAGGCGTATCAAGCCACGATCTCGATAACGGGCGTCGCGATTGACTCGTTCGAGGCGACGGCGCGACTCGACTTATCGAAAGCGCCGTACGTAGAGCTTCCCGACGAGGCGGTCGCCCTGTTTCGCGCCGAAGGCGCCGACACGTTTCGCCAAGTTTCGACGACGTGGATCTCCTTGCCCGACGCGCTCGAATTCGAAGCGCCCGGTTTCGGCGAGTACGTCTTCGTCGTTCCGATCGACGAAAGCGATTCATACGCTCCTCTGCTCGTCGATCCCGCCGAAGGGGAGATCGTTGACGGCGAGCGAGCGTATCCGTTTCTGTGGAACCCGCGAGGCGTGGCGCGTTCGTTTGATATCGAGATCGACACCTCGGCCGCGTTCACTAATCCGCTTATCGAAGCGAGAGATCTCGCGTCCGCGAGGTTCGACTACGACCCCGAGTATTCCGAACAGACCTACTACTGGCGCGTTCGAGCGAAGAACCTTGCGGGAACGAGCGACTGGTCGGACGTTCGGAGCTTCACGGCGGAACCGCCCTTCTTCGAGATCCAAACGCCCGAAGGCGGCGAGTCAATCGAGCGGTTTACGAACGCGCTCGTTTCCGCGCGGCACAACGTTCATCGGCGTGAAATTGTCTTCGAGTTATGGCGCGACGACGCGCTCGTCGAGACCGTGTACGACGACGAGTTAAGGACGGGCGGCTTTCTTTGGGACGTCGGCGGCGTCGAGGCGGGCGAGGGATACTCGTTTCTCGCG
>WJMR01000327.1 GCA_014727845.1 Ignavibacteriales bacterium | reverse complement strand
TGAAAGCGAAACTGCCCGACGACGTGTTCGTCATACCGTTTTTCGCGGGCTTCGAGTTGGAGCTGACGACGCTCGACGAGGAGGAGGCGGAGGAGTTTAAAAGCGATTTGGGCGTCGAGGAGTCGGCGTTGGCGCGCATTATTCGCGTCGGCTACGACGCGCTCGGGTTGCATTCGTTTTTTACCGTCGGCGAGGACGAGTGTCGAGCGTGGACGGTGAAGAAGGGCGCGAGCGCTCGGGACGCGGCGGGCGCAATCCATTCCGATTTTTACGATAGGTTCATCCGCGCCGAGGTCGTCGGCTACGACGATTTCGTGGAGCGCGGTTCCATCGCCAAATGCAAGGACGACGGCGTTTGGCGGCTCGAAGGCAAAGAGTACGTCGTGAAAGACGGCGACATTTTAAACATCCGACACGGCTAATCGAATTGGCCGGGCATTTGATCACAAATAAGGAACGGGGGAAACCTATGCCGTTATTTGTATGGAACAAAGATTTCAGCGTCGGCGTCGAACGGTTCGACGACGAACATAAAAAACTCTTCGGGATGATGAACAATCTGCACGACGCAATGCGCGAAGGCAGAGGAAAATCCGTTATGTCGGATGTTCTCAAAGAGTTGGTTGATTACACGCACTATCACTTTCAACACGAGGAGAAAGTGATGAAGGAGCATTTCTATCCGCAATTGGCGGCGCATCAAAAGGCGCACAAAGATTTGACGGATCGCGTGATGGAATACCAAGAACAGTTCGAGTCCGGCAAGCGGATGCTCAGCGTCGAGATGGTGGAGTTTCTCGTCGATTGGCTGAAGAAGCACATCGCCGGCGTCGATAAGCAATACACGGAATTTCTGAACTCGAAAGGCGTCGCGTAAGATCGACGTCGAAGCCGCGACCGGCGCGGCGCGAATGAAAGCAGGACGCTCGACGATTCCGCGAAGTCGGAGCCGTCGAGAGTTACCCAATAACCGCGAGGGTTATTATGCCGTTAATTGAATGGCGCGACGATTTTAGCGTCGGCGTCGATCGGTTCGACGACGAGCACAAAAGACTCATCGGGATGATCAACAATCTGCACGACGCGATGCGCGAGGGCAGAGGCAAAGCCGCCCTTGCGGAAGTGTTGAAGGGGTTGATCGATTACACGAATCGCCACTTCCAACACGAGGAGAAGGTGATGAAAGAGCACTTCTACCCCGGGTTGGCGGCGCACCAAAAGGCGCACGAAGAGTTGAAGAAGCGCGTGCTCGAGTACGAAGAACAGTTCGAGTCGGGCAAGCGAATGCTGAGCGTCGAGATGGTGGAGTTTCTCGTCGATTGGCTGAAGAAGCACATCGCCGGCGTCGATAAGGAATACACCGAATTTCTAAACTCGAAAGGCGTCGTGTAAGATCGACGCCGAAGCCGCGACCGTCGCGGCGCGAGGGAAACAAAGGGCGTTCGACGACTCCGCGCAATTGGAGCCGTCGGATTTATACACAATAACCGCGGGGGTTATTATGTCGCTACTTACATGGCGCGACGACATGAGCGTCGGCGTCGCCAAGTTCGACGACGACCATCGTCAATTGGTCGATCTCATTAACGAATTGCACGACGCAATGTCCCACGGTCGCGGATCAGCCGCGCTCGAGAGCGTGTTGGATCGCGTGTTGGATTATTCGCGCGCGCACTTCAAGAGCGAGGAGGATCTGATGCGCGAATATGGGTTCCCCGGCTTGGAGGAGCACGCCGCCGATCATCAAAAACTACTCGAGCAAACGGAAACGTATCGCGAGAGACTCACGCAGGGCGGACGTATGATGAGCGTCGAGGTCGCCGAGTTTCTCGTCGAGTGGCTCCGCACCCACACGCGCGATATGGACAAACGATACGCCGAGTTCTTCGCCGACAAAGGCGTCGTCTAATCGGTCCACCGCGCCGTCGTTCCTTGCGAAGCGCGGGGACAAGCGTTAGTTTGCTCGAAAAAAAGGCGCGCGTTTGCGAATCGGATTACTGCTCGCTGTCCTCGGCGTTTCGACCGTCGCCGCCTTCGCCCAACGGGGCGTCGAGAGCGCGGACACGTTCGCGGTCGATTATCGCAACCGCTATCGACTCGAGGAGATCGTCGTCGTGCCGGGTTCCGCCCGGTTCTATCTGGACGGCGCGCTCCTCGACTCCGCCTACTATTCCCTCGACTATGCGACGGGGGAGTTCCGACTCGCCGACTCGCTCGACTACGCCGCCGACGACACAATCGTCGTCGCCTACCGCTCGGCGCCCGTTTCCCTAATCCGCGAGCGTCGGAAGCGAACCGTCGAGCGTCGATACGTCGAAGCGCTGGGGGATACGGCGCGCGTCGTCGCGAACGAGGCGCCCTTCGGCGCCGACGCCGTCTTTGGCGCCGAGATGCAACGAAGCGGAATGATCTCGCGCGGCTTCCGACTCGGCACGAACAACGATCTCTCGCTCCAAAGCGGCTTTCGGTTGCAATTGGAGGGACGTTTGGCGGAGGACGTCTCGATTGTCGCCGCCCTCACCGACGAGAACACGCCCATCCAACCCGAAGGATCGACCGAGCGCTTGGAGGAGCTCGATAAAGTCTTCATTCGCGTCGAACATCCGAACGCCGTCGGAGTTTTCGGCGACTACGACTACGCCAAGCGGATCGGCGAGTTCGACGCCGTCGAGCGGAAGCTCCAAGGCCTTACCGCGGAGACCCGCTTCGAACGCGCCAACGGGTTCGGCGCCTTCGCGGGCTCGCGAGGGAAGTTCAACACGAACAAGTTTAACGGCGTTGACGGGGTGCAGGGTCCGTATCGCCTAAGCGGGACGGGCGGTTCGGAGGATATCGTCGTCGTCGCGGGCAGCGAGCGCGTCTTTCTCGACGGCGAGCGTATGAAGCGCGGCGAGGCGAACGACTACACGATCGACTACGCGACCGCCGAAATCACCTTCACCGTCGAGCGCCTGATCGACGCGTCGAGTCGGATCGTCGCGGAGTTCGAATACGCCGATCGTCGCTACGCGCGCAATTTCTACGGCGCCGGCGCCGACGTCGCCTTCCTCGAGGACCGCGTCCGCGCCGCCGTCGTTTACTACCAAGAAGGGGACGACAAGAACGCGCCCATCGAGATTCTCCTAAGCGACGAAGACAAGCGCGCGCTGGAGGAGGCGGGGGACGACCCGCTGAAAGCCGCGCGGAGCGGGGTCGAGCTCGCGCCGTTCGACTCGGCGGGCGTCCGCAACGGCGTGTACGTCCGCGTCGATACGACGATCGACGGAACGTCGAAAACGATATACCGATACGATCCCGGCGCCGAAGAGGCGGAGTACATCGTAACGTTCTCGCGCGTCGGCGAAGGGCGGGGGGATTACGAGCGCGTCACGCTCGGCAACTACCGCTATGTCGGCGAGGGCGCGGGCGCCTACGCGCCGATCGTTCAACTCCCGACGCCCTCGGCGGCGCGGCTGGCGGCGACTCGCGTGGAAGCCGATCTCTTCGAGGGCGCGACGCTCGCGCTCGATCTTGCGGGAACGCTTAACGATAAGAATCTCTTCTCCGATCACGACGACGGGGACAACGGCGCCTACGCCCGCAACGCGCGTCTCGATTGGACGATCGGCGAGGCGAGCGCGTTCGGCGCGGACTTGGGCGAGGTCGCCCTCTCCTTACGGGAGCGCTTCGTCGAAACGAGGTTCGCGCCGCTCGATCGGTTTCGCGAAGTCGAGTTCGAGCGGACCTACGACGCCGAATCCGGCGCGGGGAACGAGACGCTCCGAGAGGCGACGCTCGGTTGGCGACCGACGGAGACGACGAACCTCTCGCTCGGCTACGGTTCGCTCGCGCGCGGCGAGGATTTTCGATCCGAACGATGGAACGCGCGCCTCGAACTCGAGGAGGAGCGCGGCGCCGCGGACCTGAAGGCGGACGCCGTTTCATCGAAAACGATAGCGACGTCGAGCGACCGGCTCCGAAGCGACGGGGAGGGGTACGTGAAATTCGGCGCGTTACGACCGGGCGTCGAGTACCTCGTCGAGGAACGGCGCGAACGTTTCGGGGGGGATTCTCTCTCGGCGGGCTCGTACGCCTACTACGAGGCGGCGCCCTACGCTTCCGCCGAAATTCCGGGCGGAGTTCTCCTCTCGCTCGGCGTCTCGCGGCGGCTCGAACGGTTCGCCCTCGCGGGAGATCTCCGCGACGCCTCGCTCGCCGACGGCGCCCGCATCGACCTCGAATACCGCGGCTCTCGCCGGATCACGACCGATTGGCGTTTTGCGATCGTCGATAAAAACTACTACGCCGAATTCGAGAGTCCGACCAACCTCGACCAACAAACCGTCGTCGTTCGGTCGCGGACGAGCGCGCGGAGCGACGACCGCGCTTTCGAGGCGAGCGCGACCTACGAAGCGGCGGCGGAGCGAGCGGCGCGAATGGAGCGGCGCTTCGTGAAGGTCGAGAACGGAACGGGCAACTACGAATATCTCGGCGACCTCGACGGCGACGGCGTTTCCGAGGAGAGCGAGTTCGAGTTGACCGCCTACGACGGCGACTACATTGTTATCGAAACGCCGACCGACGAACTCTTTCCCGTCGTGGATGTAGCGGCGGGGGCGCGCGCAACGATCCGACTCGAGCCGCTCGTCGGGAAGGAGGGCGTCGGGGCGTGGCTCGCGCCGATCTCGACGGAGACGCAACTCCGACTCGAAGAGAAGAGCAAGGAAGAGCGGGTGGAGAAGATCTACTTCCTCGACTTCGCCTCCTTCCTCGATCCCGAGCTGACGATGCGCGGTTACCAATTCGTTCAACAAGACGTCCATCTCTTCGAGCGGGAGCGCGACTTCTCGGCGCGTTTCCGATTCAACCAAAGGCGCAACCTTTCGCAGTTTTATTCGGGCGCGGAGTTCGGATATCGTCGCGAGCGGAGCGTTCGCGTCGAGTTCTCGCCGATGCGGGAGATCGGGGCGAAGGTCGAATTCCTGGAGGAGATCG
>WJMR01000040.1 GCA_014727845.1 Ignavibacteriales bacterium | reverse complement strand
GTACTACGACGATAAGTACGACGACGCCCACTACGACGACGATCAATACGATTCCGGCTATTACGACGACGACGGAACCGTGATCAACAATTACTACGGCTACTCGCCGTATCGTCGCTACTATAGCTACTACCATCCCTCGACGACCTACATTGGCGCGGGCTTCTGCGCGACGCCCTATATTTACTACCGCTATTACACGCCGTGGTACTACTCGAGTTGGTATTGGCATCGCCCTTACTACTACGGTTACTATGGCTATTATAGCTACTATCGACCGTATTACTACTACGATCACTACTACAATCACAACTACTATTCGTCGTATTATAATAGCGGAAACTATAGCGGAACGATCTACCGACGCGACGGCAACGATGTACGGGTTCGGAACGCCGCGGGCGGAAGGGGATCGACCGCCGACACGCGCGGCACGTTCGACCGAACGAGAACCCCGACGTCCGAGAGGGGATCGAGACAGGTGGAGCCGAGCTCGAGAAGCTACGACCGCGACAGCCGTTCGACGGACCGCCGAAGCTACGACCGCGACAGCCGTTCGACGGACCGCCGAAGCTACGACCGCGACAGCCGTTCGACGGACCGCCGAAGCTACGACCGCGACAGCCGTTCGTCGGACCGCCGAAGCTACGACCGCGACAGCCGTTCGTCGTCGAGCTCGCGAAACAACAGCGGCTACAACCGTTCGTCTTCGAGCTCGCGGAGTAACAGCGGCTACAACCGTTCGTCTTCGAGCTCGCGGAGTAGCGGTTATCGTTCGAGCGGATCGAGTTCGAGCGGTTCCCGTAGTAGCGGAACGCGTTCGAGCGGCTCGCGCTCGAGTTCCTCCCGTTCGAGCGGTGGAAGGAGATAAGCGCGATGAAGCGAGGAGCGCTTGCGATAGGATTATTGGCGGCGACGCTTGCGACGGGATGCCACACGGTGTTGTGGACGCCCGAGTACGGCGCCGACGGATTGCGGAACACCGAAGCCGAAGAGCGCGCGCGGTTCTATAACGAGCGCTACTACGGCGATTATAGTTACTACTACGAGCTACCGTGGTGGGCGGGATTGACGCCGACGGTTTACGTCGCGCCCGAACGGAACGACGACGCGCGCGGCGACGACGGCTTCGGTCGAGACTCGCAGGCGCGGGAATCCGGCGGACGCTACGGCGAAACGTGGCGCTCGCCCGCGACGATCTCGAACGGATCGAGCGGCTCGCAAGAGGCGGGCTCCTCGAACGACGACGCTCGTACGACATCGAACAACACCAACTCCCGAAGTTCGGGCGGCTCCTCCGATAAAAACGTGCGGAAGACCGACGGCGGACGCTCGAACGACGGCGGAAGGAGATAAACGTCATGAACGGATCAAGCGCGTTCTTTCGGACGCTCTTCGTAAGCGGTTTCTTTCTACTCTTCGCGTCCGCGGCGAACGCGCAAGGCGTCGGAGACGTCGTGCGGCTTGCGCAGCCCGGCCTCGGCTCCAATCCCCGCGCGCTCGGGATGGGCGGCGCCTACGTCGCGCTCGCCGACGACGCGCTCGGCGTGCTGGATAATCCCGCCGGCTTGGCGCTTATGAAGAAAATCGAAATCGGCGGCGGACTTACCTACAACCACGCCTCGAATACCGCCGACTTTCTCGGAACACAATCCGACTATTCCAACAGCTCGACGCGGCTCAGCTCGTTCGCCTTCTCGTTTCCGCTCCCGACTATCCAAGGCAGTATGGCGTTCGGGTTGGCGTATCAGTCGCAGAAGTCGTTCGACAACGCGCTGAATTTCTCCGGGTTCAACGCGGGCGGTTCTTCGATGATCCAATGGCTCGTCGATCCCGACCTCTCGCAAAGTATCCCGTATCAGCTCTACCTCACCGACGGGAACGGGAACACCGCGATTAACGGGAACTTGACCCAGAGCGGCACGACGCTTTCCTCCGGCTCCCTCGACGTCTGGACCTTCTCCGGCGCGGTCGAAGCGGCGCCCAACGTCTTCGTCGGCTTATCGCTCGACGTGATCACGGGCGAATATGAAATGAACCGCGACTACTTCGAGGACGACTTCCAAGGCGAATACACGGGAACCGAGTTGGCGCCGGGCGAAACGTTCACGAATGATTTCCGCACCTTCTACTTTACGCAAAATCTCGTCTGGGACGTCTCGGGTTTCGACTTCCGACTCGGCTTGCTCTATCAGATGCAGGACTTCGCCCGCTTCGGCGCGGCGGTGCACTTCCCGCGCTGGTATTCGGTCAAAGAGGAGTTCGCCTACGACGCCCAAAGCGAGTGGGGCGACGGCACGGTCGTCGGGCTTCCCGAAGACAATTACTGGGAGACCGAGTACGACGTGGACGCGCCGTTCTCGTTCTCGCTCGGCGGCAGCGTCACTATGTTTGGCGCGATCGTGAGCGGTTCGGCGCGACTGACCGACTACACGCAGTCGGAGTTCCAAGCCGACGACGGGTTCACGCCTACGGAAGTTTCGGACGTCAACAAGAATATTAAATCGGCGCTCGGCACGTCGTTGGATTACAACCTCGGCGCCGAATACACTATCCCCGTCGCCAATGTTCGCGTCCGCGCGGGCTACGCCGTTATCGGCAGCCCCTACGACGGCGACCCCGCCGACTACGACCGCAAGTATCTCACGGGCGGCGTCGGGTTCTTGATGGCGCAGAGTTTCTCGTTCGATATCGCGGTGGTGCGCGGAATGTGGAAGACCTACGGCGACAACTACGACGTCGGCGTCTCGCGCGTGTATCAGGATATCGAAACGACCGAGTTCGTCGTCGGATTCTCCGCGCGTTTCTAATTCTCGCGTTCGATATTTTCGGAGCGCCCCCAATCGAGCGTTCCGACGACGCACAAGCCCCTCCGAAGAGGGGCTTTTTTATGCGAGATATTTCGATCGTTTATATGTCGTAGTAGAGGTGGAACTCGTGCGGGTGCGGACGGAGCGCCATTTCCTGCGCCTCCTTCTCGAACTTGTAGTCGATCCACGTCTCGATCACGTCTTCGGTGAAGACGTCGCCTTTGAGGAGGTATTCGTGATCGTCGGCGAGCGCCTCGAGCGCGCTCTCGAGGTTGCGCGGCGTCGAGGGAACGTTCGCCAGCTCCTCGGGCGGCATATCGTAGATATCCTTGTCGAGCGGTTCGCCCGGATCGACGCGGTTAATTATTCCGTCCAAGCCCGCCATCAAGAGCGCGGAGAAGGCGAGGTAGGGATTCGCCGAGGGGTCCGGGCAACGGAACTCGATCCGCTTCGATTTCGGCGAGGAGCTCACCATCGGGATGCGGATCGCGGCGCTCCGATTGCGCTGCGAGTAGGCGAGATTCACGGGCGCCTCGAAGCCCGGCACCAGTCGCTTATACGAGTTGGTCGTCGGATTCGTAAACGCCAAGAGCGAGGGCGCGTGCTTCAGGATGCCGCCCATAAAGTAGAGCGCCTCCTCGCTTAAGCCCGCGTAACCCGAGCCCGCGAAGAGCGGATTATCGCCTTTCCACAAGGATATATGCACGTGCATACCGCTGCCGTTATCCCCGAAGATCGGCTTCGGCATAAAGGTGGCGGTGCGACGGTGGAGCCGAGCCGTGTTCTTGACGATGTATTTGAACATCAAGAGTTGGTCGGCCATAGGCACCATTTTATTGAAGCGCATATCGATCTCGCACTGTCCGCCGCTGGCGACTTCGTGGTGTTGCGCCTCGATGTGAATGCCCGCCTCTTGGAGGTACTGCACCATTTCGTTTCGGATATCCATCAGGGAATCCTGCGGAGGCACGGGGAAGTAGCCCTCCTTATAGCGCGGCTTGTATCCGAGGTTCGGTCCTTCGTCGCGCCCCGTGTTCCACCGTCCCTCGACCGAATCGACTTCGTAGAACGTCATGTTCGGTTGCGAGTCGAAGCGGACGTCGTCGAACAGAAAGAACTCCGCCTCGGGTCCGAAGTACGCCTCGTCGGCGACGCCCGTCGAGCGAAGATACGCGAGCGCCTTCTGGGCGATATTACGCGGGCAGCGGGAGTATTTCTCCTTCGTCGCCGGCTCGTGCACGTCGCAGATCAAGCTAATCGTCGGCGCCTCGATGAACTGATCGACGAACATCGTCTCGGGATCGGGGATGATGAGCATGTCGCTCTCGTTGATCGGCTTCCATCCTCGGATCGACGATCCGTCGAAGCCGTAGCCGTTCTCGAAGGAGTCCTCGTCGAACTCGGCGACGGGAACGGTGAAGTGCTGCCACATCCCGGGGAAATCCATGAACTTGAAATCGACGAACTCGACGTCGTTCTCTTTTACGAACTTGAGGACCTCGGCGATCTTCTCTTTTCTATCGGGCATGTAGATAACCTCGTTGCTTTGCCGTGGAACAATGCGGCTCCGCGCCGCGCGATTTTCGTTTGGTTGGAAAGCCGTTCGTTACGTTATGGGAAACTTTGTCGTCTCTTTCGCCGTCGAGAGCGCAAAGCTCGACTGCGTGGAAAGCACGCCGGGCCAAGACTGTATTTCGCCTAAGAGCTTCTCGAGGTTCGCCGTGTTCCGCGCCACCGCTTTGAGAATGTGCGACCCTTCGCCCATCACGGCGTGGCACTCGAGTATGTTCGGATGCTCGACGGCGCGCTCGACGAATTGCGGGAACCTCTTGGAAGTATCCGAGATGACGATGATGAAGACGAGGATGTCGAATCCGAGCGCTTTGCGATCGACGATCGCCTCGTAGCCCTTTATCAGTCCGCGCTCCTCGAGTTTGTTAAGGCGTTCGCTTACCGAGGGCGTCGATAGACCGATCGCCTCGGCGATATGGCTCCGGCTTGTTTTCGCGTTGGATTGCACTATCCGGAGTATCTTTTTGTCGTTTTCGTCGAGCAAGGCGCCTAAAAAAATAAGGTAAAAATATAATTTAGCCGTAAATGTAAAGGTTGATACGGACATATACAAGCGTTACGCAAAAGAAAATCTGTTATTATGTTAATCTAACAAAGATCTGCGCGAGCGAAAGCCGCTTTCAATCGGTTTAATGAGAAAAGATTAATCAATTAGCGCTATTGTGGAACGCGGTTCGTTTATTTATATTGATCGAAACCTTGCGGCGATCGTGCGGATAGTAGCGGCGTTCGTAGAGCGTGTATATATATTGTTTAAATCCACTTACCTCAATCGACGATGAACGACGGAAGCGCAACCTCATCCTACGCCGACGGGATGGACATCGACACAAAGGAATACCTCAAAAACTTCGTCTCCGAGGCGTTGGATACGCTCGACGAAACCGAGCCGCTTGTCGAACAGTTTTCCGAGAGCGACAACGCCGACGCGGTTAACGCCGTCTTCCGCGCCTTCCACACGCTCAAAGGGTTGGCGGGCTTTTTCGGATTGGCTACGATCCAAGAAACCACGCACGTCGCCGAAACGTTGCTGGACGTTTTTCGGGAAGCCGACGAACCGCGCACCGAAGACGAGAAGACGCTCGTCTATAACGT
>WJMR01000326.1 GCA_014727845.1 Ignavibacteriales bacterium | reverse complement strand
CTTCAAGATGTTCGCGTATCGCGTCGAGGTAGGCGCGTCGGATTTGCCCGGGGTGGGTCGCCAGCTTTTCGCCCGTCTCCATATCGAGAAACGTGGCGTCGCGCCGAAAATCGAAGCGCGTTTCGGCGGGGTCGAGAATCCGAAAGACGACGGTTTCGTGCCCCTTGAATCGGAAGCGTTTCAGCGAGCCGAGCGTTCGGTCGAGATCGTCGAAGAAATCCGAGACGACGACGACCAACCCTCGGCGGTTGGAGGATTCGGCGACTTCGTCGAGCGCGGTCGCCGCGTCGGTCTTCCCTTCGCTCTCGGCGTTCGCCAATTCCGCGAGTATCGTCTTCAGGTGGCTCGGCGCGGCTTTCGGCGGCGCGACGCTTATCGGGCGGTCGGAGAAGAGAGTCAACCCGACGGCGTCGCGTTGCTTTAAGCTTAAATAGGCGAGGGAGGCGAGGAGGGATTTCCCGTAGTCGAGTTTCGTCGGCATGCCTTTGGAGCCGAACGCCATCGAGCGACTGAGATCCAAAAAGAAGTACGCGCGGAGGTTCGTCTCCTCCTCGTATTGCTTAACGAAGTAGCGGTCGGTTTTTCCGTACGCCTTCCAATCGACGTTTTTGAGAGGATCGCCCTGCATATAGGGGCGGCGCTGGCTGAACTCCACGCTGAATCCGTGGTAGGGGCTGCGATGCAATCCGACCAAGAACCCCTCGACGACCAGCCGCGCGCGAAGCTCCAGCGAAGAAACGCGCGAGATGACTTCCGGCGAGAGGTATTTAACATAGTCTTCCGTCCGGAGCGCCGGCGTCATTCCAACCCGGCTTTTTGCTTCAGGATGTCCTCGGGCGAGAGTCCCATAAACTCCAGCTCGTCCTTCGCCGAGGCGACCAGCTCGTGGTCGGGATACTCTTCGATGAACTTGTTGTAGGAACGCGTCGCCGCGTCGTAATCTTGCAGCTCGTTGTTCTGTATGAACCCGACGCTAAACAGGGCGAGAGGCGCTTTCTCGTGTGTCGGATAGTCGGCGTGGAGGCGTTCGTAATACTCGACGGCGCGTTCAAGGTTCTCGCGTTTATTCTTCGCCTCGATTAGGTTGTTGCTGTGCAGTTGCGCCAGCTCGTAGAGCGCGAGGGGCGCCTCGGGGCTTTGCGGCCATTCCTCGACGATTTGACGATAGAGTTTCGCCGCTTCGTCGGGGTTTTCTTGCTCGACCAACTGTTTGGCTTTCGCCGCCGTCTCGTCGGGGGAATCGCCGCACCCGACGATCGTCGCCGCCAACGCGACGACAAATAACACGCGTATAATTTTCATAATGTTCCGCCAATCAATGAGTGAGATGGTAATCTATAAAAATATCCCGCGCCGACAAGCGCGGCGATTAATACCGATATCCAAATTGTAGGATGTAGTCCGGCTTAATGGAGAAGTTGATGTCCACGTTCTCGGCGACGCCGACGACGCCGTAGCCGCCCTCGACGTTCGAGTAGGTCGTGGCGTCCACCCGCACCGATTGATCGTCCAAACCGCCATGCACGCTCGAATAGTATTTCGAGAGGTGGGCGTCGAATCGGCGGAGCGAAAACGTCATCCGGACGACGCGGTAGCGGTTTTTTTGCGGATCGCCGTTCGAGAGATTCGCCATCGCGGAATCGACGGCGGCGAAGTCGTAGGAAATCTCCCGATCGAATGTATAGCTCGGATAGACGGGCTCGCCCGCGGCGTAGGTTGTCGGAACTTCAACGCTACCGTAGGAGGTCGTCGAGTCGCCCGAGCGTTCGTAATAGATCGTCATCCTCGGGAACGCCAGCTCGTACTCGGCGGCGTTGCGCCACCAAATCGTCCAGCTTTCTCCCCAAACCCAACGATTGACGTTTGCCGTGAATCCCGCGCTAAAATCTAAGGAATACTCCAACGCGACCGGGTGGGGGGCGCGAACGCCCGCGCGTAATCGCTCGCCGTCGGGCAAGACGGCGACGAGCGTAATCGAGTCTTGCGGATTGATCGGCATATCGCCGACCGAATATCGAAACGTCGAGGAGTCGTACCGCGAGTCGGGGCGACGCGACAGCGTGTCCGTCTGAAAATCGAACATCGAATAGTTGAGCTTCGCCGTTACGATCGCGTCGGGAAGCGTCGGCTCGGTCGTGTTCAGCTCGGGGTTCAGCCCGGGCACGTCGTAGAGTTTGTTGACCACGACGTATTGGGGCGAAGCGCCGGCTTGGCGCGTCATCTCGAAAGCGGCGAAAAGAAAGTACCGATCCTCGAAATCCGCTTTGGGATTGAAATCTTCCTCGCATCCGAAGAAGAAAAGCGCGGCAACGAAAGCCGCGACGATTCCGTAGGTCGCTTTCATATCGCCACCCTCAGGGAAGCCGACGGCAAGAACGGGAGCATATCGATACGCTCGCCCGTGTCTTTGTCGAAATAGAAAATGTTGTTCCGATTATACACGTTCAGCGCGTTGAGTCCCAAAGTTACGTCGGCGCTCCATATAGTAAACCGCTTGCGGAAGCCGACGTCGAGGCGGTGATAGACGGGCAGACGCTTCGAGTTGATTTCCCCGCGAAGCGTGGCGGCGACGAACTCTTCGAGCATAAAACGGCGGTAGGGGTTTTCGACGGGGGGACGGTCGTAGTAGCCGAGGATGGGGGTGAAGGGCATCCCCGTTTTGAACGACCACATCGCGTTAAGCGTGACGCCCCCGCCGAGGTCCAGTTCGCCGACGGCGTTAAGCGAGTGCCGAATATCGTAACGCGGCGGATACTCCGCGCCGCCTTCGGGCTTTTTGAACGCCCAACCGAGCGAGTAACCGAGTTTGGCGTAGAGCCGAGAGACGCGGTAGCGTATCAGCGCGTCCACGCCGTACGCCTCCCCCTCGACGTTAATGAAGTCGCGATCTTGCGGAAGCGTCTTGTCGTCGTTTTCCTCGATCAGGTTCGTGAGCGTCTTGTAGTAGCCCTCGACTTCTATCGACGCTTCGGCTATCGGGTACACCTCGAAGCCGAGCAGAAACTGCGTGGATTCCGCCGACGAATTTCGATCGGGGACGACGATCCACGGCTCGAAGATCGAGACCAGCTCCTCCTCGTCCACTAACGAGACCATCTCCTGCGAGTAGCGCCCCGCGCCCGCCTTAAGCGCTATCATCGGCGTGGGCAGCCACGTCAGCTTGAAGCGCGGCTCAAAGATGAACGGGCGGTATTTCGTCATCGTCGAAAAGTTGAACCGGACGCCGATGTCGAAGCCGACCGTTTCCCAACGGAAAAAACGATAGTTCGCGTATCCCGAGGAGGAGGTCGCGTCTTGGATGTAGTTCGCCCGAACGCCGTACAGATTTTGCACCTCGAGATCGCCGCTTACCGTCTTATTTTGCAAGCCGAAACGGAGCTCGTCCGTGCTCTCGTACATATACGTAAAGTGGAGATCGAGGTTGTACTCGTCCAACGAGTTTTTTCTCGGACGCGCGTCGCTTAGCTTCTTATCCACCTCGGCGCGGAACGAGCTGCCCGAAAAGGAGACGAAGGAAAAGAGGGGCGCGTCCCACACCTGGCGCCACGTTACGCCGAAGAGATTGTTACTGAAGCTATAGTTCGGCTCGAACGGGCTCGGCTCGGTGAGATTGTCGCCGCTGAAAAAACCGTGCGCGACGAATTTGGCGTTCTCCAGTAGGTCGGGGTTGGCGTAGTTGACTTTAAACGAGGCGTCGTAGAAATCGAACGGGGCTTGGTCTTCGTTCAGGAAGTAGTCGAGCGTTTCGCCGTAGTAGCTCTTCCGCCCCGTGAGGAGGAACGATCCGCCCGGTATCGGTCCCTCGACGGCGAGTTTTCCGCTGAGCATACTCGCGTGGGCGGCGGCTTGTAGCTCGTTTTTGTTGCCGTCCCGGGTTATGATGTCGAGCACGGAAGAAAGGCGTCCGCCGTATTCGGGGGCGAAGCCGCCCTTGTGGAACTCCATCACGGAGACCATTTCGGGATCGACGACGCTAAATATTCCGAGCGCGTGAAAGGGATTATAGAGCGTGACGCCGTTGAGGAGGACGAGGTTCTGATCGCCCGCGCCGCCTCGTACGTAGTAGCGACCGGTGACGTCGCCCGTGGTGGTGACGCCGGGCGAGACTTTGAGCGTACGGAAGAGATCCGCCTCGACGCCGACGGGCGTCATATTGATTTCCTGTTGCGTAATCGCCTGGACGCCGGCGTCGGTTTCGTTCTTCCGCGCCGAGCGCTCGCCGACGACCGATACTTCCTCCATCTCGAAGCTACTCGGCGCAAGCGCGACTTCGAGATGCGCGATCTCGCCTCGCTCGATCTCGACCGCGATTTCACGCGTTCGGTAGCCCACGCAAGAGATCGCGACGGTGTGCTCGCCGGCGGGCGCGTTCGGGATGATGAAGTAGCCGCGCGCGTCGGAGGGGGCGCCCGTTTCCGTGCCTTTAATATATATGTTCGCGTAGGCGACGCTCTCGCCGTTCGTCGAATCGACGATAAAACCGCGAACCACGCCCGTCTGGGCGAACGCGGATGTCGAAATTACGAACGCCGCCGCGATTGGGATAAGCTTGCTCATAGGACCGTTATCGACGTATCGGACGCTCGGGGCGCCCGGGATTCCGTTGAATACCCAAGAAAATGAAATCCCCAACTTACGCGCGACGCGTCCGAAAAACAAGTGACAAATTGAGCGCTCCCGGCGCTATCGCAGATAATTCTCACGGTAGAAGGGCGTAATGAGACGGTAATCGCCGAAGCCCGTTTGATCGACGAATATGAATCGTCGATTAATGTCGTAGTAGGACCAAATCTCGTAGGGTTTCGAGTCGTACTCGAACGGATGACGTTCGACGTTGTCGGGCGGACCAAGCACGATATAGACCATTCCCATATCGCTGCGCCAACCCTCGCGGAGGTTGCCGAAATGTTTGTTGGCGTATTCGACTCGACGGTAGTATTCGTTGAACGTCTCGTTCTCGGCGGTCGAAGGGGAGGGGTCGCGTTCCTTCCAGAACTCTTGAAAGCGTTCCAATTGCGTCTCGAAATCGTCGGCGTCGAGTATCTCGTCGATCTCGTCGGAGGGGGCGATGTACATCATCTGTTTCGTCGCCAATTCGAGGTCGTCTTGCGTGGCGGGCATCCCGATCCACCGGGAGCGGAAGGCGCGTTCGCTCGCCGCCGAGGCGCCGTCGGCGCGGTGAATCTCGACGCGGAAGTCGTACTCCCCGAGCGACGCTTTCTTGGCGTCGAAATCGTAGAAGAGTTGGTTTTTACCTTTGGATAATCCGCGAGAAACGGTGTCCTCGTAAATCACCGAACCGCCCTTCGGTTTCATCGTATAAACAAACGTCGCCTCCTCGGCGATATCCGAATAGACTTCGTAGAACAGCGACGCCGCGCTATCCTGTCTCGCCAAATTGCCCGTTACGTTGGGGATGAACCTCGTCTTGCCGTCCACGACGTTCTTATCGGCGACGAGTATCAATCCGCTGACCGAGAGGGGCGCTCGCAGATCGGGGACGACGTACTCGACCTCGTTGTTGTACTCATTGTCGGATTCCTCGTCCTCCACGTTGATGGCGACGGTGTAGTCGCCCGGCGCGAGCGCGAAAGAGCGAACGGTGAGCGCGAACTGATTTTTGGCGTTTGTTTTTCGGAAATCCTCCAGCGTCACGCGTTCTTTCCACATCTTCTCCATCGCCGTTTCGTCCTCGTCCTCGTTATAGAACGAAACGAAGACGGAGTATTCGCCGCGATAGACGTCGCCGTCTCGGATGAACTGGATGGAATTGAATGGGGTCTGGACGAACGCGTCGATCCGCGTTTTGTCGGATTCCTTCGCTTGGAACGGCACGAGGTCGTAGTAAAACCCGGTCACGTTTGCGAAAGGATTCGTTCGATCGTAATATTCCATTTGCGCGAGCGCCGATCCGAGGAGCGTCGTCGCCAGCGCGAGCGTTATTATTTTCATAGCGCCGCCTCGGCGGCTCGAAACCGCCGATTATTCTCTCTTATAATAAAACCGCAAACGCGTCGAAATCGTTCGTATCGGTGATTTTGACGTTTACAAACTCTCCCGGGTTCGGCGTCCGATCGGTCGAAATTGTTTTGGCGGGAATCAGAATCTCGCCGTCGATCTCGGGCGCGTCCCAATACGCTCGGGCGACGAGTCGCCCTTCCTCGCGTCGGTCAATAAGCGCCCGAGTCGTTTCGCCGACTCGATTCGCCAACCGTTCGGCGGAAATCTCTCGTTGTAAATCCATAAGCGCGTTCATTCGTCGCCGTTTCGTCTCGGCGGAAATCGGGTCGCCCTTGGCGAACGCCTCGGTTCCCTCTTCGGGGGAGTAGGCGAACGCGCCCGCCCGATCGAAGCGGATGTTCTCGGCAAACGCAAGCGCTTCGTCGAACGCCTCGTCGGTTTCGCCCGGAAATCCGACCAGAAAGGTGGTGCGAAGAACGATATCGGGAGCCCGATCCCTCAGCTTACCGAAAACGCGTTCGGCGTATCTCTTGGTGTGATTTCGCCGCATAGCGCGTAACGTCGCGTCGTGGGCATGCTGAATCGGCGCG
>WJMR01000325.1 GCA_014727845.1 Ignavibacteriales bacterium | reverse complement strand
CTCAAGTTCGGCGCCCCCGTGCTCGACCGCGCGCCCGAAGAGAACCCGTTCGCCGAAGCGTTCGGCGCCGAAGAGGCGTCCGCCTACGGCGTGGACGATATCCTCGCCGCGCTTCGGCTCGCCAAGACCGACGAGAACGTCGAAGGACTCTACCTCCAAATGCGCGGCGTCGCCCCGCAACCGGCCGCGCTCCGTGAAATCCGACAAGCTATACTCGACTTCCGCGCTTCGGGAAAATTCGTCGTCGCCTACGCGAACTACTACACGCAATCCTCCTATCACCTCGCCTCCGTAGCCGACTCGATTTTCCTCCACCCGAGCGGCGGCGTCGATTTCGCGGGACTCTCGGGCACGCACGTGTTCATTAAAGATCTCCTCGAAGCCGTCGGCGTGGAGCCGCAGGTGGTGCGCGCGGGGAAATTTAAAGGCGCCACGGAGATGTTCACCCGCGAATCCTTAAGCGACGAGAACCGACTCCAAACCGCGAAATATCTCGCCGATCTATGGACGCAAACGATCGAGGACGTTTCTCGCGAGCGCGACATCCCGATCGAGCGATTGAACGAAATCGCCGACGGCTACCTCGCTTGGAACGCCGAAGCGGCGCTCGAGTTGGGATTGGTGGACGGCTTAGTCTTCGAGGCGGCGCTCCAAGATTCCATAAAGGACGCGCTCGAATTCGAGGAACTCGAATTCTGTTCGGTCGGCGACTTTGTCGGCGAATCCCCCGCGTTCGTGGAAGCGGCGGACGAAGACGCGGACGACGAGATCGCGCTCGTGTATATGATCGGCGAAATCGTCTCCGGCGACGGCGACGATATGACCGTCGGCGGCGACCGCTACGTCCGTCTGCTCCGCGACCTCGCCGAGGACGAGGAGACCAAGGCGGTCGTGCTGCGCGTCAACTCGCCCGGCGGCGGCTTGCTTCCGAGCGAAGAGATCTGGCGCGAGGTGCGGCTACTGCAAGAAGCCAAGCCCGTCGTGGTTTCGATGGGCGACCTATGCGCTTCCGGCGGCTACTATATTTCCGCGCCGGCGAAGGTCCTCGTCGCCGAGCCGCAATCGCTCGTCGGATCGATCGGCGTTTTCGGATTGTATTTCAACTCGAGGAAGCTCTGGAGCGATAAGCTCGGCGTAGAGTTCGAAACGGTACGCACCAACCCGCACGCCGACGCCTACGGCGGTTTGCGTCCGCTCGACGAAACGGAGCTCGACGCCGCGCAACGCTCGGTGAACGAGGCGTACGACACGTTCGTCGCGCGCGTCGCCGAGGGACGCGGCATGGAGCGCGCGTGGGTCGATTCGATCGGGCAGGGGCGCGTCTGGAGCGGCGCCGAGGCGTTGGAGCTTGGTTTGGCGGACACCCTCGCGGGTTTGAAAGCCGCGGTCGAGATCGCCGCCGAGCTGGCGGGCGTGGAGTACTATAGATTATACGAGACGCCCAAGCAGAAGGATTTCTTCGAGGTGATGGTCGAGTCGTTCTCGAACGCCTCCACGCTCGCGATGGTGGAACGCCACGCGGGCTTGCCGACGGGCACGCTCTCGACGGCGCTCGGTCTCCGCCCCGCGCCCGGTGTTCAGGCGCGCGTTCCGTTCACCATCCTGGTCGAGTAATTATTCGAAGTTCGGGGATCGCTTCTCGAGGAAAGCGGCGATCCCCTCTTCGCAATCGGGGTAGCCGAAACACATCGCGAAGAAGCTCGCTTCTTTTTTATACGCCTCGTCGAGGTCGGCGTCCTCGGCGGCGTTCACGGCGCTTATCGCGAACTCGAGCGCGTGCTTCGGTTTGCTCGCGAAAAGCCGCGCCGCCTTCTCCGCTTCCTCCGCCAATTCCGCGAGCGGAACGACGCGATTGACCAACCCGATCCGAAGCGCCTCCTCGGCGTCGATCGTCTCGCCACTCAGCATCATCTCCAACGCGCGCCCCTTCCCCACGAGCCGCGCCAACCGTCTCGTTCCGCCGTAGCCGGGAATAACGCCGAGTTTGATTTCCGGCTGACCGAACCGCGCCGTCTCCGAGGCGTATCGGATGTGACACGCGCTCGCCAGTTCGCATCCGCCGCCGAGGGCGTATCCGTTGACGGCGGCGATAATCGGTTTTGGAAAGCGTTCGAGGCGCGCGAAGGTTT
Organism: Ignavibacteriales bacterium; assembly: GCA_014727845.1. GTDB lineage: Bacteria > Bacteroidota > Ignavibacteria > Ignavibacteriales > Ignavibacteriaceae > WJMR01. The sequence continues at coordinate 8,771 of WJMR01000325.1, read as the reverse complement.
TCTGCCCGCGCTCGGCGAAGGCGCGCGCGGTCGTGACGTCGTTGTCGCGAAGCTCGGCGATATCCGCGCCGGCGACGAACGCCTTCTCCCCCGCGCCCGTCACCACGAGCGCGCGGACGGCGTCGTCCCTCTCGACCTCGTCGAGCGCGGCGTTCAGCTCTTCCAATGTTTTCGCGTTAAGCGCGTTGAGTTTCTCGGCGCGGTCGATCGTCAGCGTCGCCGTCGGCGCGTGAACGCGAAGATCGACGGTCGTGAATTCGCTCATAACAACTCCGTCGGTTAGAGGGATACGTATAGCGGGATGCGCGCCCGGAGATCGAAGCCCGCGGCTTGGTTGCCGTTGAAAAATTCATAGATCACGACCGCCTCGAGGACGTACATCGACGCGCCCACGCCGATCGAGAAGCCGTAGCCGATCCCCTCGTCGTTGTCGTCCGCCTTACCCGAGAGCGGATCGTATTGGCGCAACTCTTGGTAGAGGATCGCCGAGCCGGACGCCTCGACGACGGGTAGCAGGAAAAACTCCGACGTGATTGGCTCGAAGAACGAGCGGATACCCAATTGCACGGGGATGTACGACGCGGAGAAGTGGGTGTGGTCGGTCGATTGATAATACTCTTGATCGCCGGGGAAGTAGCGGTAGCCGATCCTGCCATAGAGGAAGAACGGGAAAAAGTCGGTGTCGGTATAGCTCAACTCCAAGTCCATTGCGCCGCCTATGCTCGCCTGGTTGGCGAACAATCCGACGGGGAGCCGCGGACCGAGATTGACGCCGAAGAAGGCGCCCTGCGCACGACTCGCCGGCGGCGTTTCGGGCGGATCGGCGAAGGCGGTCGTCGCGAGCATCGTCGCGATCGCCGCGACCGTCGTTAGCGCTTTTCTACCTCTCATAGGCGCAAAGTACGAATTTTTCGCGTCGGTTAGAAACGTCGGTCGCCGTACTCGACGCGATAGAGAAATAGTCCGCGCGCGGGCGCGGCGCTTCCCGCCTCCTTGCGATCGCGCTCCCCGACGATCTCGTCGATCCGTTCGATCGGCGCTCCCGCTCTCGCCGCCGCGACGAGAGAGCCGACGAGAGCGCGCACCATCCCGTGTAGGAATCGATTCGCCGAGACAAAAAAGAGCGTAAGGTCTCCCCGCCGCGTCCAGCGCGCTTGATCGAGCGCGCACATCGGATTCTCCAACTCCGACGCGCCTTTGGCGAAGGAAGTGAAATCGTGGACGCCGAGCAGGCGCTCGCTCGCGCGGTTGAGGAAGTCCACGTCGAGCGGGTCGCGGAGCCGCCAAGAATACCTCCGATAGAACGGCGAGGGCGCGCGAGAGACGACGTAGAGATACGTTCGTCGCGTGGCGCTGAAGCGGGCGCTGAACTCCGCGTCGGTTTCTTCGAGGGCGATCGCCGAAACGTCCCGCGGAAGCAAACCGTTGAGCGAGTGGAGCGTTTCGCCGACGTCGAGCGCGCGGGGCGAGACGAAGGAGGCGGGCTGCCGAAGCGCGTGCACGCCGGCGTCCGTTCTGCCCGAGCCGACGAGCTCGGGGTCGGCGCGGAGGAGGACGCGCAACGCCTCGGTCGTCGCGCCCTGCACGGTGCGCGCGTTCGGTTGGATCTGCCAACCTCGAAAGTCGGTTCCGTCGTATTGGAGCGTCGTAACGTAGCGGCGTTTCATCGCTCGCCAATATACGAATTCGCTTACGATTTCGTCGCGCGGTGATATAGGCGCCCCGTTGATTATTAGCCGGAGCTCTATTTAAGTTTAAACTATTAAACGACCCCGCCCTATATGATTGACTCATATAGGGGGAACGCTTAAATTGCGCGGGACATTCAACCGCTATCATAACTATTTTTATTAGTAGAGGGTTCCATGAAGGTAAAACCTTTCCGCAACGAACGTATCCTCAATTTCGCCCAACCGAAGAACGCGAAGCTCCAAAAAGACGCGATCGAGACGGTCAAGAAGAATCTCGGCAAAACCTATCCGCTCATTGTCGGCGGCAAACAACTCCGTAGCAACAAGAAGCTTATTAGTTATAACCCTTCGACTCCCGATATGGAGATCGCTAGTTTCCACAAAGGCACGAAGACGCAAGCCGAACGCGCGATTAACGAGGCGGCGAAGGCGTTTGAGACGTGGCGCTACGAAACGCCGCAGACGCGCGCCAAGTTGCTTTTTAAAGCGGCGGAGATCGCGCGCCGTCGTCGTTTCGAGATCAACGCGTATATGATACTCGAGGCGGGCAAGAACTATCGCGAAGCCGACGCGGACACCGCCGAGGCGATCGACTTCCTCGAGTTCTACGGACGCGAGGCGCTCCGCTACGCCAAAGGGCAACCGCTCACCAAGGCGCCCGGCGAGAAGAACGAGCTCGAGTACATCCCGCTCGGCGTCGGCGTCGTCATTCCGCCGTGGAATTTCCCGTTCGCCATTCTCGTCGGTATGTCGAGCGCGGCGATCGTCGCGGGCAACACGATCGTCCTGAAACCCTCGAGCGACACGCCGATGATGGGACGTCTTTTCTACGAGATTATGGAAGAGGCGGGCGTTCCGGCCGGCGTGCTGAACTTCCTGCCCGGCTCGGGCGGCGAGGTCGGCGATACGCTCGTCGCGCACAAGCTCACCCGCTTCATCGCCTTCACGGGTTCTATGGAAGTGGGCATCCACATCAACGAGTTGGCGGCGAAAGTGCAAAAGGGACAGATTTGGCTCAAGCGCGTCGTCGCGGAAATGGGCGGCAAGGACGCCATCATCGTGGACAACGAGTGCGACATCAACGAGGCGGCCGACGGGGTCGTGGCGTCGGCGTTCGGGTTCCAAGGTCAGAAGTGCTCGGCGTGCTCCCGCGCGATCGTGCACAAAGCCGTCTATCAGAAGTTCGTCAAGGCGCTCAAGGAGCGCGTCGAGCAAATCGAGGTCGGCCCCGCCGAGGAGAATTACCCGATGGGCGCGGTTATCAACGAGAGCTCGATGAAGAAGATTCAGCAATATATGCGGATCGGCAAGCGCGAGGGGAAACTCCTCACGGGCGGCAAGCGCGCCAAAGGGGACGGATGGTTCCTGCAACCGACCGTCTTCACGGACATCAAACGGAATAATCGCCTCGCGCAGGAGGAGATTTTCGGTCCCGTTCTCGCGGTGATGAAGGCGAAGGATTTCGACGACGCGCTCGACATCATGAACGACACGATCTACGGCTTGACGGGCGCGATCTACTCCCGCAACCGTAAGAAACTCGAGAAGGCGAAGAAAGAGGCGTTCATTGGAAACCTCTACTTCAATCGGAAATGCACGGCGGCGCTCGTCGGCGGTCATCCGTTCGGCGGATTCAATATGTCGGGCACCGACTCGAAGGCGGGCGGACGCGACTACCTCGCGCTGTTCACGCAAGCCAAACTGATGAGCGAAAAAGTCTAACGAAATCCGAACACCTCTATTATAGATAGACGACCCGCGCGACGACCCGCGCGACGCCGAAACGATCTAAGGAGCGACACTATGAAGATCCACGAATATCAGGCGAAAGAAATCCTCCGACAGTTCAACGTGGCGACGCCCGAAGGCGTGCCGGCGTTTACCGCGGACGAGGCGGTTGACGCCGCGAAGAAGATCGGCGGCGACGTGTGGGTCGTCAAAGCGCAAATACATGCGGGCGGACGCGGCAAGGGCGGCGGCGTGAAGATCGCCAAGTCGAGGGACGAAGTCCGCGAACTCGCCGACCAAATTCTCGGGATGAATCTCGTCACGCATCAAACGGGACCCGAGGGGAAGACGGTCAAGCGCCTGCTGATCGAGCAAGGCGTGAACATCGATCGCGAGCTTTACGTCGGCGTAACGCTCGACCGCGCCGCAAAGCGCAACACGATGATGGTCTCGACCGAAGGCGGTATGGAGATCGAAAAAGTCGCCGAGGAAACGCCCGAGAAGATCGTCAAGGAATCCGTAACGCCCGGCGGAACGCTCGAAGCGTATCAGGCGCGGAAGCTCGCCTACGCGCTCGGCTTGGAAGGCGCCGCGTTCAAGAAGGGCGTTAAGTTCCTGCAAGCCCTCTACGAGGCGTACGTTTCCACCGACGCGTCGTTGGCGGAAATCAATCCGCTCGTCGTCACCAAAGAGGGAGACGTGATGGCGCTCGACGCGAAGATGAATTTCGACGACAACGCCCTTTTCCGTCATCCCGACATCCTCGACTATCGCGACGTGGACGAGGAGGACCCGCTCGAGGTCGAGGCGTCCAAGTCGGACCTCAACTATATTAAGTTGGACGGCAACGTCGGCTGTATGGTGAACGGCGCGGGCTTGGCGATGGCGACGATGGACATCATCAAGCTGGCGGGCGGCGAACCGGCGAACTTCCTCGACGTCGGCGGCGGCGCCAACAAAGAGACGGTCGCCGAGGGTTTCAAGATCATCCTCGCCGACGACAACGTCAAGGCGCTACTCGTCAACATTTTCGGCGGCATCGTCCGCTGCGATCGCGTGGCGCAAGGCGTCATCGACGCGGCGAAGGAGACGAACGTCGGCGTGCCGATCGTCGTGCGGCTCGAGGGCACCAACGCCGAAGAGGCGGCGGATTTGCTCAACGCCTCGGATCTGAGCTTCGAGGTCGCTTCGTCGCTCCAAGACGCGGCGGGTAAAGTTACGGGCGTCCTGAACCGATAATATCGTCGATATCGCGCCGCGAAGAGTCGCCCCGTCGGCGCCAAGGTCCCAAGGGTACCCCTCACCGCCGGTACGTGGCGAAACGCCGTCGTTTTTTTTAGACCGTCGCGCGCGGGGTCGTCCTTGCTTTTAGAAACGCGTTGTTATAACTTTTTATCGACCAATCATTTTTTTCGGGACGATATGACTTTCTTTGATCCCTTTGATCCAAGCTCGTCCGAAGACGGAAACGATTTTCGCGAACGTCGCGATCTTACGTACAACGTAAAGAAGAGCCGGAAGATCATCGGAGACGAAGAGCAGTTCGTGAACAAGGAATTCCTCGAGGAGGTCGTCGAGCAATGCTTGGACAACCTCCGCTATCGCGACGCGCTCTTCATCGTCAACGGTTTGCTGAAGATCACGCCCTACGACAGCGAATTGTGGATGCGTCGCGGCTTATGCCTCTCGCGCCTGAAGCGCCCCGGTAAGGCGATCAAGGCGTTCGATAAGGCGCTCTCGCTTAATCCCGGCGACGCCGAAGCGCTCGTCGAGAAGGCGACCGTCTGTATGCAGGTCAAGCGGTTCAACGAAGCCGAGTCCATCCTCCACGACGCGATAACGCTCGACCCCGGCAACGAGACGATTCACTATCGTTTCGGCAAGCTTCACCAAAAAAAGAAACAATTCGAGCGCTCGATTGAGCACTTTCGGCGCGCGTTGGATCTCGATCCGCGCTACTCCGAGGCGCTTTTCCAAACGGCGCTGAGCCACGAATACGCGCACAACCTGCCCGCCGCGCTCGAGGCGTACGAGCGGTATCTCGAAGTCGAACCCGAGTGCGAGGTCGGCTGGTTCAATCGAGGCATCGTCCTGGAACGGATGAACTACTACGACCGCGCCGTCGAAAGTTACGAACTCTCGACCGCGTTGGACGAGTATTTCGTTGACGCGTGGTTCAATCTCGGCAACCTGCTCGCCGATATGGGCAAGCGCGACGAGGCGATCGACGTGTTCAAAAAGGTCGTCGCGTTGGAGAAGGACGACGAAGCCGCCTACTACAACCTCGGTACGGTGTACGACGAGCTGAACGAGCTTACCGAGGCGGTGCGTTGCTATAGCCGCGCGATCAAGATCGATCCGCGCTACCACGAGGCGTATCTGAGCCGAGGGTTCTGTTATTTACGAATGAGCCGCCGCACCCAGGCGCTCGCGGATTTCCGTAACGCGCTGGCGACCAACCCCGACAAGACCGAGCGGTGGGCGAAGCGCAATCCGAAAAAAGCGGGCGTGGACGAACGTCACATCCGAGAGATCGTCGCGCTGAAAAACGCGATCGCCGAGAACGCGGGCGACGGCGAAACGTGGATTAAGCTGGCGGACGCTTACGTCGCCCATCATTCCTACGATAAGGCGCTCGAGTGCGCCAACTACGCGCTACGCCACGGCGGCAACGTCGCCGAAGCGTACTACCGACTCGCGAAGCTCTACTTCATCGAGCGGCAAAACAAGAAGGGGATCTACTGTCTGCGCAAGGCGTTCTCGCACGACGCGGACGTCTTCCGACGTTTCGAGCGCAACTTCCCCGCCGCGGCGACGTCCAAGCTCTTCAAAGATCTCTTTCTCAGAGTCTTTTAGCGCCGACGATGAAAGACTATTTCTTCACCGACGCTCGCCTGCTTGGCTTGATAGGCCATCCCATCAAGCACACCTTCTCGCCGTTCATCCACAACAAAACGTCGGAGTTGCTCGGGGACAACACGCTCTACCTCCCGTTCGACGTCGCGCCCTCGAACCTGAAGGACGCGCTCGCCGGCTTCGTCGCGCTCGGCGTTCGCGGCGTGAACGTGACGACGCCGCACAAAGAGGCGATCATTCCCCTCCTCCACTACGTCTCCGAAGAGGCGGGCGCGATCGGCTCGGTCAACACCGTCGTCAACGAAGTCGGAAAACTTTCGGGACACAACACCGATTCGGCGGGCATTATCGAATCGCTCGAACCGTATCGGAGCGAGATCGTCGGGAACGGCGCGGTTGTGGTTGGCGCGGGCGGAGCCGCGAGAGCCGCGGTGTACACGCTCATCCGCCGATTCAACCCGAGCCGCATCTTCATCGTCAACCGCACCAAGCAACGCGCGGAGTATCTGAAAGATCACTTCGCCGCCTCGTCGGATTTCGATCGGATCGAGGCGCGGGAGCTTACGCCGCCGGATCTGCTCGACGTCTTCGCCGAATCCAAATTGATTGTCAACGCCACGACCGTCGGGATGTGGCCCCACGCCGACGACGCGGTTATGTTCCGCGAAGAGGCGTTCGACGAGGATCAAATCGTTTTCGATATGGTGTACAACCCCCTCAACACCAAGCTCACCCAACTCGCCGAACGCTCGGGCGCCCGCGCGATAAACGGTTTGCCGATGCTACTCGCGCAAGCCGCGAAATCCTACGAGCTGTGGACGGGCGCGAAAATGCCCGTCGCCGAAGTCGAGACGGCGCTTAAAGAACGCCTCGCCTCCGGCGCCTAACCGTTCGGTTCGCCGAACTTCTCCCGCAACGCCTTCGCCGCCGCCGCCGGCACAAACTCGTCGATAGGCGCGCCGAACTGCGCGAGGTTGCGAGCCATCGAGGAGTTGAGGTACGTGTATTTCTCGTTCGGCATCAAGAAGACGGTGTTGATCTCCTCGGCGAGCTTCCGATTCATTAAGGCCATCTGGAATTCGTACTCGAAGTCGGTGACGGCGCGCAAGCCCCGGATGACGGCGGCGGCGCCGACCGAGCGGGCGTGATCGACCGTCAAGCCCTCGAACGAATCCACCCGCACGTTCTCGAAACGCGCCAACGCGTCCGAGAGAAACCGCACGCGTTCCTCGGCGGTGAAGAGCGGCTTCTTCGATGGGTTGATCGCCACGGTGACGACGACCGAGTCGAAAAGCTCCGCCGCCCGTTCGACGACGTCCACGTGACCGAACGTCACGGGGTCGAAAGTTCCGGGGTAAGTCGCGATTCTCGTCATTTCGATTGCAGCTCCTTGATAATGGCGCGACAAAAGGCGGGCAGATCGCCGGGGTTCCGACTCGTGATCATGTTACCGTCCACCACGACTTCCTCGTCCACCCACTCGGCGCCGGCGTTGCGCAGGTCGTCCTTAATCGCGGGCGTCGAGGTCGTCTTGCGTCCCGAGACGATCCCCGCCGAAATCGGAATCCATCCGCCGTGACATATGAACGCGATCACCTTGTCCGCCTCGTGCATCTTCCGCACGATATCCAACGCCTTCTCCGAGCGACGCACCTTATCCGGCATAAACCCGCCCGGAATAACGAGCGCGTCGTAGTCGGTGGGATTCAGTATCGCGTCGAACGCCGCGTCGGATTTGATCGGATAGCCGTGTTTGCCCGTGTAGGTCACGCCCGCCTTCTCGGCGACGACGGTCGTCTCGGCGCCCGCTTCGGTCAATCGAATTTTCGGATAGAGGAGTTCGAGGTCTTCGTAAACGTCGCCCGTAAAGAGCAGAACGTTCTTCCCGTCGAGTTCAGGCATCGTTGGTTCCTTTGGTTTCGTTCTACAAGCGGTCTTGCGAATTGCGTAATCTCTTCTATAATAGTAATGATAATTTCAATCGCAAACCGAGGAAACGAACATGGTTATTTACACGGTCGAGATCGTCGTGCCGGTCGATATCCAAACCGAGTGGATCGAGTGGATGACGACCAAGCACATACCCGAGATTATGAAGACGGGCTACTTCAACGAGAGTCGCCCCTTTCAAGTCGTTGATCCGGAAACGCCGAATAAGGTGACGTTCGAGATTCGCTACGACTGTAAATCGCTCGACGACTATCGGAAGTATCGCGACGAAGAGAGCGGACGACTCGCGGCAATGCACTCGGAGAAATTCGGCGAGGGCGTCGAGATCCGTCGGCGACTTTCTATACCGATGCAAAACCCGGAAGGCAAGGTGGTCTTTTAATCGATGAGCGTTGAGAGCGACGCCGCCGAGCGCGGCGAGACGAGCGCGCGTGTCGGCGTCGCACGAGAACGCCGCCGCGACGAGCGGACCGAAGAAATCCCCCTTGCCCGATTCGTCCGCGCCGACATACTCGCTCGGTTCGTCGGACTCTTCGCCGACGAGCG
>WJMR01000324.1 GCA_014727845.1 Ignavibacteriales bacterium | reverse complement strand
GTTCCAACCCATCGATGATAGATTACGCGCCGATACTTCTCGCCGCCGTGTTCGCCGCGCTCGCGCTGTGGGCGTGGCGGGATCGCGTTCGCGAACGCCGTCGCGGCGCCCGTATGCGGCGCGCGTTGGACGCGACGCACCATCCGTTCTACCTGATCGACGCGGAGACGTATAAGATACGCTACGCCAACCGCGCGGGGGGGCGCGACAAGTCGGTCCTCGGGGAGACGTGCCATATGACGAGCCATCGGAACCGCGCGCCCTGCCAACCCGACGAGTGCGACTGCCCGATCGTCGAGATACAGAAGAGCAAGCTCCCGTTCGCCGCCGAGCACGTCCACTACGATAAGAACGGCAACCTCTCGGTTTACGAGATCAACGCGTTCCCCGTGTTCGACGAAGCGGGGAAGGTCGTCGAGATCGCCGAATTCTGCCGCGAGATCACCGACGACCCCGAGACGGCGCGGGCGATGGGAGAGAGCGAGAAGCGGTATCGGAACGTCGTCGAGCGCTCGAACGACGGTATCGCCATCGTGCAGGACGCGAAGATCAAATACGTGAACCCCGCGATGACGCGCATGCTCGGCTACGAGTTGGACGAGGCGAAGGGGATGTATTTCGATAAGTTTTTCGACCCCGACACGATCACCGAGTTCGGCGAGCAGTATCGGAGCCGCGTGAAGGGGGAGATCACGCCGACGCGCTTCGAGTCGGTGTTGCTGAGCGCGCGCGGCGATCGGGTGTTCGTGGAAATCGATTCGGACGTGATGACGTTCGAGGGACGCGCCGCGGCGCTCGTCTTCTTCCGCGACGTCACCGAGCGAAAGCGCGCCGAGGATCGCATCCAACGATACATCGCCGAGCTAACCGAGTCGAAGCGCACCATCGAACGGAAGGCGGAGGAGCTCGAGGAGGTAAATAGGAAGCTGAGCGAATCCGAGGACGAGCTGACGACCCTCAACGCGGCGAAGGATAAGTTCTTCTCGATTATCGCGCACGACCTGAAATCACCGTTCACCGCGCTGTTGAGTTTAGCGGAAGTCTTGTCCGAGGATTTCGACGAGCAGAGCTCCGAGGAGACGAAAGAGTATTTCCACCACTTTCACCAAGCGGCGAAAGCGGCGTACGAGTTGCTCGAGAATTTGTTGACGTGGTCGCGTTCGCAGACGGGTAGGATCGAGATCGACAAGCAAAACGTGACGCTGAACCGCGCGGCGCGGGAGACGACGACGCTTCTCTCGGAGACGGCGCGGGCGAAGGGCATAGAGTTGAAGGCGCGAGCGGACGATTCGGTGGTGGCGTTGGTGGACCCGTTTATGGTTTCGACGGTTCTGCGCAATCTCGTCTCGAACGCCATCAAGTTCACCGAGGAGGGGGGCGTGGTGGAAATTTCGGCGCGGGAGCGGGATGGTATGATTGAGACGAAGGTGCGCGACACGGGCGTCGGCATTAAGGCGGAGCATTTGGATAAACTGTTTCGGATCGAGTCGAAGTTCTCGACGATCGGGACGCGAGACGAGAAGGGGACGGGCTTGGGTCTCATTCTCTGTCGGGAGTTCGTCGAGAAGAACGGCGGGGAGATCGGCGTCGAGAGCGAGATCGGCGTCGGAACGACGTTCACGTTTACGTTGCCGAAAGGGAAATCCGCCGAAGAATTGGAACGAGAAATCGAAGACGAGGAGGAGACGGATGATTAAGAAGGAAGACGCGCTGGCGTTGCTCGAAGAGTTCACCGAGTCGGAGAGTTTGCGGAATCACGCGCGCGCCGTGGCGTGTTGCGTGCGCGCCTACGCCGAGAAGGCGGGCGAGAACGCCGAGGAGTGGGAGGCGACGGCGTTACTGCACGATTTCGACTACGAGAAGTATCCCGAGGAGCATCCGCGTAAAGGCGCGGAGATCCTCCGCGAGCGCGGCTACGACGAGGCGCTGATCGAGACGATTCTCTCGCACGCGGATTTCACGGGCGTTCCGCGAACCACGCCGCTGATGAAGACGCTCTACGCGTGCGACGAGTTGGCGGGATTCATCACGGCGGTTACGCTGGTGCGCCCGAGCAAGTCGATCGTGGACGTGAAGGTGAAGTCGGTGAAGAAGAAGCTGAAGGATAAAGGGTTCGCGCGCGCGGTCAACCGGGAGGAGATCGCGAAGGGCGCCGAGGAGTTGGGCGTCGAGTTGGACGAGCACATCGGGTTTTGCATAGACGCGCTGAAGAACTGCGACGAGGAGTGGCTGTGAAATCGTCCGCAAAGTCCGACGAAAGGGACGGCGAACGGGGCGTAACGGGCGATTCCTTGATTGACATTCGAGCGCAATTCTTATAAATTGCCGTAACGCATTTCCGGCATCCATCAATTAACAAACCGCGACCATGCTCGAAACATACCTTCCTATACTATTAACCTTCGCCGCCGCCGTCGGATTCGCGGTTGTGGCGACGTTTTCCTCGGAGTGGTTCGGTCCGCAGACGCCGAACCCGGAGAAGCATTCGACTTACGAGAGCGGCGTGAAGCCGTTGGGAACGACGAAGGACCGCGTTTCCATCAAATACTATATGGTGGCGATGCTCTTCATCATCTTCGATTTGGAGGTGGTGTTCGTCTATCCGTGGGCGACCGAGTTTGGAACGCTCTTCGGCGAGCACGGCGTGGCGGCGTTTTGGTCGATGATGATATTTCTGATTGTCTTTGAGTTTGGCTATTTATACGCCTACAAAAAGGGAGGTTTCAAGTGGGCTTAGAAGCGTTATTGAAGGGGGACGGATTTATTACGACGACGCTGGACGCGGTGATCGCGTGGGCGCGGAAGAACTCCGTTTGGCCTATGCCGATGGGTATTTCGTGTTGCGCCATCGAGATGATGTCGGTGGGCGACTCGAAGTACGACATATCGCGGTTTGGTTCGGAAGTTATGCGGATGACGCCGCGCCAGGACGACGTGATGATCGTCGCCGGCACGGTAACCTATAAGATGTCCCACGTGGTTCGCAAAGTGTACGACCAGATGGCGGATCCGAAGTGGGTGATCGCGATGGGCGTGTGTACCTCGACGGGCGGAATGTATCGCTCCTACCCCGTCGTGCAGGGCATCGATCAGTTTCTCCCCGTCGATCTCTACGTCGCCGGGTGTCCGCCGCGTCCCGACAACCTTCTCAACGGACTGATGCAGATTCAAGAGAAAATCGGGAAAACGCGCGCTCGTGATTTCAAAAACAAAAAACAAGAGACGGCGACCGTCGTTAAGTAGCGGCTATGTTCGAAGAATATAAAGACAAGGTTATCTCGACGATCCGCGAGGGAATGCCGGACGTCGAGTTCGAGTTTTCCGAATTCCGCGGCGAGCTAACCGTCGCGTTCGACAAGGCGAAGCTCGTGGAGGTGGCGAAATTCCTCCGCGACGACGACTTCCTCCGTTTCAACTATATGGTGGACGTAACCGCCGTTGATTGGGCGACGCGAACCGATCGATTCGAGGTCGTCTATAACGTCTTCTCGATGAAGCTCAAATTTCGCCTGCGTTTCAAAGTGGCGGTTGACGAGAGCGATTTGCAAGTCGAGACCGTCTCCGGCGTGTGGAAAGCGGCGGATTGGTACGAGCGCGAGACGTACGATATGTACGGAATTAAATTCGCGAACCACCCCGATCTCCGACGGTTCTATATGCCCGAGGAGTTCGAGCATTACCCTCTCCGGAAAGATTTCCCCGTGATGGGTATTCCGGGTTCTTTGACGATGCCCAAAAAGTAGGCGATTCGATGGATCAAGTAATAGATAACGATCTGACCTATTCTCGCGCGGTCGAGGCGCTGAAGAAATACGCCGTCGAGACGGACGATCCGCTCGACAACGAAATGGTTTTGAATATGGGACCGCAGCATCCCGCCACGCACGGCGTGTTGCGTCTGTTGCTCAGTCTCGACGGCGAGACGGTAACCAACTGCGTGCCCATGCTCGGCTATCTTCATCGTGGCTACGAGAAGATGGCGGAGGACATGAACTACTACGATTATATACCGCACACCGATCGTCTCGACTACCTCGCGCCCCCCTCGAACAACGTGGCGTTCGTTTTGGCGGTCGAGAAATTGCTCGGTATCGAGATTCCCCGACGCGCCTCGTACATTCGTATGATCAACTCGGAGTTGGCGCGCATCGCCTCTCATTTGGTCGCCATCGGCGCGATGGTGATGGACGCGGGCGCAATGACGGTTTTCCTCTGGTGCTTCCGCGAACGGGAGAAAATCCAGGAGCTTTACGACCTTATTATGGGCGCGCGTTTCACCACCAGCTATACGCGCATCGGCGGCGTCTCGGGCGACATCACCGACGAGGCGCAGGCGGGAATACTCGAGTTCCTCGATCAATTTCCCGAAACGCTCGACGATCTCGAGAAGTTGCTGAACGCCAACAGGATTTTCGTGCAAAGAACCGACGGTGTGGGCGTTATTAGCGCGGAAGACGCGATCGATCTCGGAGTCTCCGGTCCGAACCTTCGCGCCAGCGGCGTCGAGCACGATATTCGCCGCGCCGAACCGTATCTGTTCTATAATGAGATGGACTTCAAAATACCGACCTACTCGAACGGCGACTCGCTCGCGCGTTACTGGGTGCGGATGGACGAGATGCGCGAGAGCATTAAGATTATCCGCCAAGCGATGGAGATGATGCCATTCGGCGACATTATGGCGAACAGCCCGAAGAAGGCGATACCGCGCAAGGTGGAAATCTACTCGAAGATGGAGGAGTTGATCAACGATTTCATGCTCACAAACTTCGGAGCCGAACCGCCCGTCGGCGAAGTGTATCACGCCGTCGAAAATCCGAAAGGGGAGCTCGGCTTCCACATCGTTAGCCGCGGCGAGGGCCATCCGTGGAAGATGAAGATTAAATCCCCCTCGGCGACGAATCTGCAGGCGTTGCCTCATTTGGTGAACGGGCATATGATCTCCGACGTCGTCGTCATTCTCGGCAGTCTCGACCCCGTGATGGGCGAGGCGGACAAATAAATTAACCCAACTCGGCGAACACTATGGCATTCGAGTTTACGCAAGAGAACGTCGCCCGCATCGAAGCGGAGACGAAAAAATATCCGTCAAAAAAATCGGCGGTGATGAAGGCGCTCTACATCGGGCAGGAGCAGAACGGCTGGGTCTCCAACGAGGTGATTAAAGCCGTCGCCGATCGGCTCGAGATAACCCCGGAAGAGGCGCTTGGCGTGGCGACCTTCTACACGATGTATCACAAGAAGCCCGCCGGCAAATATCACCTGCAAGTGTGCACCAACGTCTCCTGCATGTTGCGCGGCGGCTACGAGATTTACGACGCGATCCGTGAGAAGCTCGGCATAACCAACGGCGAAGTAACCGACGACGGCGTCTTCTCGCTCGAGGAAGTCGAGTGTATGGGCGCGTGCGGCGGCGCGCCGATGATGGCGGTTAACGAGGACTTTTTCGAAAACCTCACCAAAGAAGAAGCGCTCCGCATTCTGGAAACTAAGAAATAACGGCGATGGAAAAACTGATTCTTCCCGACATTCCCGATCTCGACAAGCTCGACGTCTATAAAAAACACGGCGGATTCGAAGCCGCGAAAAAGGCGTTGCGTATGTCTCCCGACGACATCATCGAAGAAGTGAAGAAATCGGGGTTGCGCGGGCGCGGCGGCGCGGCGTTCTCGGCGGGCTTGAAGTGGAGCTTTATGCCGAAGACGACCGACCGTCCGAAGTATCTCTGCATCAACGGAGACGAGAGCGAGCCGGGGTCGTTTAAGGATCGCCAAATTTTCGAGTTCAACCCGTTTCAGATGATCGAGGGCGCGCTCATCGCGAGCTACGCAATTGGCGCGCGGACTTGCTACATCTATATACGAGGCGAATACTACAAGTGGATCAAGCTCGTCCAAAAGGCGCTCGACGCCGCCTACGAGGACGGCTTGCTCGGCGAGAAGATGAAGAAGACGTTCGGTACGGACTTCGCCGTCGAGATGTATTTACACGTCGGCGCCGGCGCCTATATCTGCGGCGAGGAGTCGTCGTTAATGAGTTCGATTGAAGGCAAGCGCGGGTATCCCCGCGTTAAGCCGCCCTTCCCGGCGCAGGCGGGGTTGTGGGGAGACCCGACGACGATCAACAACGTCGAGACGGTCGCCAATGTGCCGCACATTATCAATCGCGGCGCGGAGTGGTATTCCAAAATCGGCGCTGAAAAACATCCCGGAACTATTCTCTTCGGTGTGAGCGGTCACGTCAAAAAGCCGGGCGTGTACGAGTTGCCGAGCGGAACGCTCTTAACCGAGATCATCCACGAGCACGCGGGCGGCGTCCTCGGGGATAAGAAGATCAAAGCCGTCATCCCCGGCGGTTCGTCGATGCCTCCGCTACGCGGCGACCAACTCGAAGGCGTGCGGATGGACGCCGACTCCTTGAAGGAAGCCGGTTCCGGCATCGGGACGGGCGGCATTATGGTGATGGACGAGGACACGGACCTGCTAAAAGTTTTGTGGCGCATCACGCATTTTTATCATCACGAGAGTTGCGGCCAATGCACGCCGTGCCGAGAGGGGTGCGGGTGGATGGAAAAAATCTTCCTGCGTATGCTCGACGGACGCGGCGTAAAAGGCGACCTCGACCTACTCGTGAGCGTGGCGAACAACATCGAAGGCAACACCATCTGCGCGTTGGGCGAGGCGGCCGCTTGGCCCGTCAAGTTTATGATCGCGCGGTTCCGCGACGAGTTCGAGAAGTACGTCGGCGAGGAGATCAAACTCGAGCCCGCCGATAAAGTCCACTCGATGCGCAAGACCGAAACGCCGATCGCGCCCTTCGCTCTCAAGTAGCGCTAAAAAACTCCCTCCTTTTAAAGCCGCGTTGGGGACTTACCCCGCGCGGCTTTTCTTCGATAATAGAGATAGATAAGATTCTTTCATCTTTCGACACTACTATGAGATTAGCGCTCGAAACGGTCGTCGGAATTCTGCTTGGCGTGGCGTTGTTCGTCTTCGCCGTGGTCTCGAGCACCGACAACTACCTGATGTTTTTCCATGTCCCGAGTTTCCTGATGGTCGTCGGAGGCACGCTCGCCGCGACGATGATCTCCTTTCGCGGGAGCTCGGTCGTCGCCGCGCTCGGCGAGTTGCT
The DNA here is from genome assembly GCA_014727845.1 of Ignavibacteriales bacterium. Classification (GTDB taxonomy): domain Bacteria; phylum Bacteroidota; class Ignavibacteria; order Ignavibacteriales; family Ignavibacteriaceae; genus WJMR01. Next base: position 2,182 of record WJMR01000324.1, on the reverse strand, counting down.
GCGCGCCATCCGTCCCTTCGAGGTGAGTTCGCGCTCGCTCTACGCGGAGGTCGAGAACATTATGCGTTGGGCGAAGATCGTCAAGCGGAAGGGGATGATCGGGTTGGAGGACGAGATCGGCGACGAGTACGCGCGCGATCCGTTTCTGAAGTTCGCGGGGGAGACGCTCCTGACCGAATACAAGGGCGACGAGCTTCGTCGGATGCTCACGAACCTCGCCGAGACCACCTACGACCGGAACATGACACAGTCCCACATCCTCCGCACGATGGGCGCGTTCGCTCCGGGATTCGGTATGCTCGGCACGGTCATCGGCTTGATCATTATGCTCGACAAGATGGGCAGCGATCCCTCCGAGTTGGGGCGGGGCTTGGCGTTCGCGCTCATCACCACCCTCTACGGCGTGCTTCTCGCGCAGTTCATCCTCAAGCCGGCGGCGGAAAAGGCGCGCCAGAAGCAGGAGATACTTCGCTTCCGCAACCTTCTCCTCACCGAGGGGTTCGTGATGCTCGCGGAGAACAAGGACTATATGCTCATCCAAGATATGCTCAACAGTTTCCTCGATCCCTCGATGCACTTCTCGCTCGTGAAAGGAAAACCCGAACAAAGCGATGGCTGACGGGAAGAAATATTTTCGCGTCGAAAAGGGCATGCTCCAACGGCTTATCAAGGAGCGCGCGGATAAGATCGTGGACGAGCGGATTCAATCCGAGACGGAGCGGCTCCACCGCGAGTTGGAGTCGGAGCGCGAACGGCTCTTCGGGGAAAAAGGGAAACGTCGAGGGCGACGCGAGGAGCTCGAGCGCGCCGTCGATCGCGAGTCGGCGATTTACCGCAAGCACTCGCGCGCGCCAAAACCGGAGGAATCCGAGGATTGGTTCGTCACCTATTCGGACATCATTACACTGCTCCTCACACTCTTCGTCGTCATCTTCGCGTGGAGCGACTTCGATCAAGAGCGCTTCGAGACGGTAAAGCAATCGATCAACAAGGATCTCCTGAAGAAGGAAGAGAACACGTCGTTTATGCGATTGCAGAACGACCTGCAGCGGGTGTTCAACGATTACAACATTCGCAAAGAAGTAACCGTCTCGATGGCGCCGCGCGGCGTGGAGATCGAGTTCGCGAGCTCCTCGCTCTACGACGCCGGTTCGGCGGATATCAAAGGCGCGACGACGGCGCTATTGGCGGATATTCGCGAGACGATTCGCGAGTTCGATTACGAGGACTATCTTGTGGAGGTGGAGGGACACACCGACGACGTCCCGATAAGCACCGACCGCTATCCCTCGAATTGGGAGCTCTCGAGCGCGCGCGCCGCGAACATCGTTAAGTTCTTCATCGCGGGCGGCGTCGATCCGGAACGGTTGCGCGTCGCGGGATACGCCGACGTCCGACCGAAATATCCGAATGTGAACGACGCGGGCGAGCCGATACCCGCAAACCGCGCGGCGAACCGACGGGTCGTTATCTACATCAAACGCGGGGACAACCTTCCGCCCGACGCGCCCTACTAATCCCCGTTACGCGCGTTGGTAATTCTTGAAATGCTTTTTCGCCAACTCGTCGAGTTTCTTCCGCCCCTCTTTCTTCACGATCTCTCGCGCCGCCCGATCAACCGCGCCCGACGCGCCTTTCGGTAGTTTGCGTCCCGTCTCTTTCTCCGCGCGTTCGAGCCATCGCAGGAACGCGGCTCTGGCGAGAATCGACGCGGCGGCGACGCCGAGATACCGCTCCGCGCGCGGCGTTTGCGTAATTGTTCGTCCCGACGCGGCGTCCCCCAAAGCGTTCTCGATAAGCGCGTCGTTCTTCGCGAAACGATCGACGACGGCGACGTTGAAGGGCTTCCGCTCCAACACCGCGCCGATCGCTTTGCCGTGCGCCCATGCGAGTAGCTTGTTGAGATTGCCAAACTTTGCGTAGAGTTCGTTGTATTTTGCGGGGGAGATCAGCACGATCTCGTGTTCGGCTCCGTCGATCGCGGCTATATCGCGGGCGATTTTCTTTACGGCGCCGTCGGGGAGCGACTTGCTATCCCGAACGCCGAGCGCGGCGAGACGAGCGCGCGTGTCGGCGTCGCACGAGAACGCCGCCGCGACGAGCGGACCGAAGAAATCCCCCTTGCCCGATTCGTCCGCGCCGACATACTCGCTCGGTTCGTCGGACTCTTCGCCGACGAGCG
>WJMR01000039.1 GCA_014727845.1 Ignavibacteriales bacterium | reverse complement strand
GTATGTGTACCGCATCGAGACCCCGGCGTTCACGAAGACGCTGAAGATGTCGCTCGTTAAGTAAGCGACAATCGTTCAACGATAAGCGTCCAACGCTTTACAGAGGAGCCGCCGAAACGCGGCTCCTTTTTTTATGCGCGGTTTTAGGCGTGGATGGAGCGGGCGAGTTTTACGCTCCAAGGGATTCTCTATTGTTTATGAATTGAGAAGGGGCTATCTTGGCATATTAGCGATACTGTGTGATGTTAGGAACATAATCGGGCGCGAGTTATGAAAAAGATATTGATTATCGACGACGAGGAACTCCTTCGGCGAATGCTGAAGAGTCTAATCCGCAAGGATTTGGTGCGCGAGAAGGAGATGGAGTTCGAGGTCGTCGAGGCGGCGAACGGCATCGAGGGGCTGACGGTCCTCTCGAAAGAGACGCCCGATATGATTATCCTCGACATCCATATGCCCTATATGGACGGCGTCGAGTTCTTGGAGACGATCCGCAAGGAGCCGAACTACCAGAAGATTCCCATCGTTATTCTCTCGGCGGTGGGCGAGCGGAGCGCGGTGGATCGGATGATCAAACTCGGCATCGCCGACTATATTCTTAAGCCGTTCGACCGTGAAGACGTGGTGCAGAAGATCGTCAAGTTCACTTCCGGCAAGGCGGCGATCTTCAAAAAACCCTCGGCGGATCGGGATATGACCTTCGCGCAGATATACCGGCAGAAGGCGCTCGTGGCGACGAAGGACGACAAGTATCGCTCGTTCTTCAAGAAGCTCTTCGCCGAACGCATCGAGACGGTCTTCGCGGAAAACGGCGCCGAGTGTATGAAGATATTCATCGATCAGAAGCCCGAAATCGTTTTGATCGAGGAGAATATCGACGTGGTGGACGAGAAGACGACCGCCATGAAGATTCGCAACATCGACAAGGAATACCACTCGGCGATTCTGCTGCTACAGACGACTTCCTCCTCGGCGCCCCCCGCGCCGTTCGACGATCGGATCCCGAAGTCGTTCAACGCCTCGCTCACGTTTAAGGAATTCGCCAAGAAGGCGTTGGGGCATCGTTCGCTCGTCGAGGCGACGCTCGGCATCGTGCGGCATATGCGCGCCTCGTTGGCGGCGGCGGGCAAGCAGGCGCTAAAAACCACGCGCGACGTTGACGTCGAAGAGTTGCCCGTCGCGAAAGCCGAAGAGATCGCCGCGGAGGAATACGTCGCCGTCGATTTCAAACTGCTGGAGGAGCGGGGATCGATTACGCTGTTTCTTATTGGATCGCAAGAGCATCTTACGCGTCTCATCAAAACGCTCACCGAGAAGCGCGACGTCACCGAGCAGGGATTGCTCAAGGATCTGCGCGACTTCGGCGTTCGTTTGGCGAAGACGCTCCACGCATGGTTCGAGGCGAAAGGCGCCCTCACGGAGATCGACAACCCGCGCGTGAAATTCAACAACGACGACTTCGAGGGGAAAACGCTCGAAGCGCGCGTGGTCTATCTCGTCGAGAAGAAATACGAGGTGATGCTGGCGATGGCGGTTACCGAGGACGGTAAGTCGTTCTCCGCTTGATTCTCAACCGAGAATCGAATATAATTGAAGAAAGAATCCCGCCGCCTTACGCCCGGCGCGGAGACGTGGGGGAGAAATTCACAAACGAACATCCGATACGCGGAAGCGGGGCGCCGTCGCGTTGCGCGCCGCGTCGGTTTATACGTAGGATAGGTTATGCCCGATGACGCTAAGAAAGCGCTCTTACTCGATAACGACACGCGCAGCCGCAACATTATGGCGAAGCTGGTCGGCGATCGCTTTCCATTCAAAATAGAACAAGCCGAGACGAACAAAGTGAATCTCTTGTTCGTCAAGAACGCCAAGCCGGACGTACTTTTCATCGATATCTCGATGCCCGCGTTGGACGGATTGCCGCTCTTCGAGCTGGTTCGCGGGGACGTGGATTTGAAGGACACGCCCGTTATCGTCACCTCCGCCCACGCCGACCGCCAAACGCTCGGTAAGCTACTTCAGTTGGGTATCACCAATCTTGTGCTCAAACCCTACGACATCCGCAACACGGTCAAAACGATACGAGACAACCTCGCGGAAATAGCGGGCGTCGCCGTCGAGGATCTCGCGCCGCGCTCGGGATGGGGGAAAGAAGAGAAGAAGGAGGACGAGGGACCGCACGCGAAATTCCTGAACCTGATCGCCAACGAGAGCAAGGACGAGGCGTACGAGGCGTGTTGGCGCGCCTTCCGCTCGCTCGCGGGCGACGAGACGCAGATGGTGAAACTCAAGGGCGCGCCTCCGAATCCGAAAAATGTGTTCTATAAGGAAATCTTCGTCGAGCAAGAGCATAAGCTGCCCGTCGCCGTCGGATTGTTCGCTTCGGAGAACGGCGTCCGTCGGATCGTCTCGAAGATGCAGGGCGGATTGATGGTTAAGCTCGACGATCAAGCCGTCCGGGAGTATAGCGAGCTCGGCGCCGAGGCGGTGAAGGTGTTCGTCGAGAAGCTCGCGGAGAAGGGCGTAACGCTGGAACGGCAAAAGACCGCCGTCGATCGCGACGTCGATCCCGCGTCGGATAAGTCCACGCGCTTTCAAATGACGTTCACAAGCGAGAGCAAAGAAATCTTCGCCTTCTTCGTAATGGTGAAGACGCCCGACTAACGGCGGAGTTTGCAAACTTCCGAATAGAAGATCGTCGTCGATCTCGCCGACCGCGAGCGGCGGCGGCGCTCACAACCGAGCGCGTTACGCGCCCGCATAATCGATACGCGGATCCGAGAACGACCGCGTCGCTAAAGGGGAAACCGTGATCTTGCCCACATCGCGCCGCAAGCGCGTAAAATTCCGCGAAGAATATCCGATTATTATTTGAAGAAGAAATCCGCGCTAATTCGGGAACTTTTTTGCCGCAACGTCGGTAAAAATAGCGTGAAGTTTATTTCGTTTAATTACAGTGAGTTAACGAATTTTGTTAAATAAGGGCTTGACTTATTTTTCATTACGCTCTATATTTAATAAGGCAAAAATCAGAAAGGGCGTGTCCGTGAGAAAGATCGCTATTACCGTATTACTGGCGACCATCCCGACTTTACTGTTCATCTCTTGTAGCTCGAGCGGCGATTCGGTTCAAGAAGGCGTCGCCGCGAGCGCTTCCGAAACCCATAAGCGCGAGATTGTCTCGGAGCTTCTCGAGCAAGCGCGGCAGAAATACGTCGTCGCGCTGCAAGAGCAGTCCATCCAGAACAACGCCGAGGCGATCAACAGCTACGAAGAGGCGTTGGGCATCATCAACAACCTGAGCTACTATCCGGGCATCGACCGCAACCAGGCGTACGTCGAGCTCTCCGACGCGATCGTCGAGGACTATCGTAAGTTCATCGACGAGTTGCCGGAGCTCCCGTCGAACGCGTCGTTCGCGGCGTTCGAGGAGTTCATCGGGAAGAGCGTGGACGAGGTCGAGTCGATCGCGAAGAAAGAGGGATACGTCGAGGACGAGAAGGTCGTCATTCCGGCGGAGATTCCCCTCGAGATCAACTCGCGCGTCGAGTCGTGGATCAATCTCTACACGGGCAAGTATCGCGGCTTCTACACGAAGTGTCTCGAACGCTCGGGGCGGTATTTCCCGAGGATGTCGAAGATACTCGACGAAGAGGGCGTGCCTCGCCAGCTGATGTATTTGACGTTCGTCGAGAGCGCGCTGAATCCGAAAGCGCGGTCGTGGGCGAACGCCGTCGGGATGTGGCAGTTCATCAAAGGCACGGGCAAACTCTACGGACTGGAGTCGAATTTTTATGTGGACGAGCGGATCGACGTCGAGCTATCGACGCGCGCCGCGGCTCGCCACTTGAAGGATCTCTACCTTTCGCTCGGCGATTGGTATCTCGCGTTAGCCGCGTATAACGCGGGCGAGGGGAGAATTCTCCGCGCGATGCGTCGCGCCGGCACCTCCGATTTCTGGGAAGTGAGCCGCTATCTTCCGAAAGAAACGCGAAACTACGTGCCCGCCTACATCGCCACGTGCGCCATCGGGATGAATCTCGATACCTACGACTTTACGGACATCGAGTATCAGAAGCCCGACCGGTTCGACGTGGTGAAAGTTCACGAGGCGATCGACTTCTACCACCTCGCTTGGGCGGCGGGCGTCGATCCCGAAGAGCTCGAAGATCTCAATCCCGAGCTTATCCAACTGTGCACGCCCCCGAACTACGAGGGCGGATACAACCTCCGGATTCCCGAAGGTAAAGCGCCGATCTTCGCCGAAAACATTAAGAACGTTCCCGAGGACGCCAAGCGCGAGTTCATCTATCACTATGTGCAGAAGAACGAGTCGCTGACGAAAATCGCTCGGAAATACGGCGTCTCCGTTAACGAGCTCGCCGACGCCAACAACATCTCGACGCGCACGAAACTCAAACGCGGGGCTCGCCTTAAAATCCCCTACAAACAGGGCGCGGATAATCAGAACTTCGCGGCGACCGACGACGTCGAAGTCATCAAAGCCGCCTCCGAGGACGATCCGAACGCGGAGAAAGCCGTCAAGCGCGAGAGCGACTACGTGTCGCCGTATCTCTCGCTCAACGGTTCGGGCGACGCGAGCGAATCCGACGTCAAGACCGACGAGGACGTAGCCGCCGCGAGTTCCGAAACGGAAACGACCGGCGTCGAGCAGTCCGAAACGGGCGACGTCGTCGAGGAGAAGGATATCGCCGAGACGCGCGTCGTTATTCCCGACGACAAAACGTCGGTCGAGTACACGGTCAAGCAAGGCGAGTCGCTCCTGCGTATCGCGGATCTCTTCAACGTGAAGGTTACCGAGATCCGCAACTGGAACGACATCCCCTACACGGAAACGATAGCCGTCGGGCAGAAGCTGACGATCTACGTTCCCGAAAAACAGAAAGATTTTTACGCGAGCTTGGATAAGCAGTCCAAGTCCGAAAAGAACACGCTCAGCGAGAAAGAACCGAAGGACGATAAGGGTTGGACGTGGCATCGCATCCGTCGCGGCGAATCGCTTTCGGTCATCGCGCACCGCTACGGCGTGAGCGTCGGCGATTTGAAAGTGTGGAACAGCATTCGCGGCAACACCATCTATCCCGGTAAGAAGCTGAAGATCTACTCGTCGAACCAGGCGTACGCCGCCTCGACCGGCGGAGTCAACTCCGACAAGCCGTTTACGTATCGCGTTAAATACGGCGACACGATGAGCGAGCTCGCCGAGCGTTTCGGCGTCTCCTCGCGGCAGATCCGCAAGTGGAACGGGCTTTCGAGCAACCGCCTCTACGCCGGCAAATCGCTCACGATCTACGGCTACGCCAACTCCTCGGCGATGGGCGACAACGCGCGGAAGACCAGCGCGACGCTCAACGTCTATCGCGTTAAGTCCGGCGACACGATTAGCGAGATAGCCGATAAGTTCGGCGTTACGTGGGTGAATATCCGCAAGTGGAACAACCTGCGCGGCAATAAAATCTACGTCGGGCAGAAGCTGAAAATCTATTCGGAAAAAGGCGTCAACGACGTGGACGTCGCCTCCGACGGCGATTACACCGTCCGCTCGGGCGACAACCTGGGCGACCTCGCCACGCGCTTCGGCGTTTCCGTTTCCGATCTGAAAAAGTGGAACGACATTTCCGGCACGAAGATCTACGCGGGTCAAAAGCTCCGCGTCAAGAAGCCGAGCGCCGGCGGCTCCTCCGCCTCGAACTCTTCCTCGAATCGCGCCTCCTCGAACGACGACGCGATTACGCACACGGTTCGTTACGGCGACACGATTAGCGAAATCGCCGACAAATACGGCGTCTCGCAGGCGAGCGTTCGTAAGTGGAACGGCTTAAGCTCGAACAAGATAAAAGTCGGACAGCGGTTGACGATCTACTCGGGCAAAGCCAATCGCGACTACACGAACGCGTCCGCCAACTCCGCGAGCGCCCCGACCGTCAAGAAGGGTAAGACGCACACGGTTCGCTACGGCGACACGATAAGCGAGATCTCGATGAAGTACGGCGTCTCGCAGGCGGATATCCGCGAGTGGAACGGGCTCAGCTCGAACAAGATCAAAGTCGGACAGAAGCTCGTCGTCAGTCCGAGCGGCGGCGCCTCTTCCCCGAAGTCGTCGAGCGCGAGTTCCTCCGCTTCCACGAAGTCGAGCGGGAACAAGATAACCTACACCGTTAAGCGCGGCGACTCGATCAGCGAAATCGCCGAGCGATTCGGCGTCGGGATTAGCGATCTTCGGAAGTGGAACGGCTTGAGCGGCAACCGCATCAACTATGGCCAGAAGCTGACCATCTATAAGAACGCGTCGAGTTCTTCGGGAAGCGGCGATTATCACGTCGTCAAGAGCGGCGAGTCGCTCGATTCTATCTCGAAGAAATACGGGGTCACCGTTTCCGACTTGCGCAACTGGAACAACATAAGCGGCAACAAGATTTATCCCGGCAACAAGCTCAAAGTGAAAAATTAGTTGACTTTGATTTTTGGGCGCCGTAATTTGCGCCGCAGTTCTTGACGTAATGACGCAACGAATCGTTAGGGGCGCCGCCCGTCGGCGGCTGAGAACCGTCCCTCACAACCTGATCCGGGTAATGCCGGCGTAGGGAAACGAACAACCGCGAGTCGTT
>WJMR01000323.1 GCA_014727845.1 Ignavibacteriales bacterium | reverse complement strand
GTCCGACAAGGCGACGACGAAGACGATCGATGCGGCGCCCATGTCCGAACAGACTATTACGAAGGCGCCGGACGCCGCCGAGGAAAGGAAAGCGGAGGAGAGCGCAACGACGGCGAAGGACGAGGCGACGGAGAAGGCGGCCGCTAAGGAAACGAAGTCGCGGAAAAAAGTGGCGAGTGTGCGTCTGAAGTACGGCGACGATCCAACAAAGAGTAAGGACGTGGTCGTCGAGGCGGCGGAAGAGAAGACGGCCGAGAAGAAGGCGACGGCGAAATCCGCCACCGCCGAGCGCGCCGAGAAGACGGCCGCGGCGACGGCGGCGACAAGCGAGCGCGCAGAATCGAACGCGCCGAAACGCGCGGGCGGCGAGGAGACGACGCGATTCGCCGAGGCGGCGACGGAGAAGAGCGACGACGCGCGACGCGAAGGGGGCGATCGGGGAAGCGACGACCGTCGGCAATTTGGCGAGACGGCGAACCGAACGACGAGCGCGCCGAAGTCCGTGAAATTCCAAGCGCCCCTTTCGCAGGCGCCCGCGGATCGCGCGGTGAAGCAAGCCGAGCTGATTAAGGAGATCTCGAAGTTCATCGAGAAGCGCGATCGGAATTCGTTGACCGTGAAGGTCGAGCCGGAGTCGCTCGGCAAGGTGCGCATCACGGTGGAGACGATTAAGAACGCGCTGACGACGCGTATCGAGGTGGAGACCGAGGCGGCGAAGCAACTCGTCGAGCGGAACATCCACCAACTGACGCAGCAAGCGGCGCAGAGCGGAACGCCGATCCACTCGGTGCAGGTGTCGGTCGGCGGCGAAGGGAAATCCTACGCGAAGCAGACTTCCGAGAAGAAGCGCGCCGGGGAGAGCTCGGAGCGGAACGACGGCGGCGAGGAGCGCGTGGAGGAGGAGCCGCGGTCGGAACGGAAATTAGGATACAACACGTATGAATACACCGCATAAAAGAAAGGAGGTCGTATGGACTCGGTAAATCCTTTGGGCCAAACCTATGATCCGAGGTTAGCCGAGTTGCCCGATCACAAAAAACAGCTTGGGAAAGAGGACTTTCTCGAGTTGCTCGTCGCGCAGCTGAAGAACCAGGATCCGATGAGTCCGATGGACAATATGGATTTCTCCGCGCAGTTGGCGGAGTTCAGCGGATTGGAGCAGCTCTCGAACATGAACTCCTCGATCGAGGAGATGTTGAACGCGGACTATCAGATGACGCAAGCGATCTCGAACACGATGACCGCGGCGTTAATCGGCAACGACGCGAAGATCTCGGGCGACGGCTTCGAGTTCACGGGTCAGGAGCAAGTCTCGTTCGGCTACACGCTCGGCGCAATGGCCGAGTCGGTGGACGTGCGCGTTTACAACGCGAACGGCGCGTTGGTGAAGAGTTTCTCGGAAGAGGATCTCGAAGCCGGCGGTCATAAACTTTCGTGGGATTTTCACGATGATAACGGGGTGAAAGTTCCCGAAGGCGAATATTACTTTGAAGTGGACGCCCGAGCGTACGACGGCGGCGGCGTAACGACGACGTCGTATAAGATCGGCAAGATCGACGGCGTTCGATTCACCGAGAGCGGCACGAAGCTGCTGGTGGACGGCGCGATGTATAACTTGGGCGACATTATGGAGATCCTCTACCGCGACGGAGAGGAGGGATAGCGATGCCGAATTCGATAAACGGCGTGCGCGTTCCGTTCGTCCCGATCGAGAAGAACGACAAGCCGCTCGCTCCGGCGAAGGAGCGGGGGACGTCGAGCTTCGATCGGATATTTGGCCAAGAGTTAGAGAAGCTCAAGATGTCGGGTCATGCCATGGAACGTCTCGAAGCCCGAGACATCGAGTTAAGCGAGTCCGATCTCGTCCGGCTTACGTCGGCGGTCGAGAAGGCGGAAGCCAAGGGCGCGCGCGACTTGTTGGTGGCGCTCGACGGAACGGCGTTTATCGTCAACGTCCCGAACCGTACGGTGGTGACCGCCGTGAAGGCGGGGGACGAACCGGAGAAGGTGTTCACGAACATCGACAGCGTCGTGTTCTCGAACGCGGACTCCGTAGAGTAGAAAACAAACAGTAACGGAGCGGGACCTTGTTAGGACGCTCCGGACTCGGCCGACCGACCGACGCCGAGTCGCGACATAACAACGTTACCTAAGGAGGTCAACGATGGCGTTACTTACGTCACTCTTCACCGGCGTGTCCGGTATGCGTTCGCATCAAACGATGTTGGACGTCGTCGGCAACAACATCGCCAACGTCAATTCCACCGGATACAAAAAATCCCGCGTCACCTTCGCCGATATGATCAGCCGCTACAAACGGTACGGCACGTATCCCCTCGAAGAAGGCGGCTCCACCAACCAAACCCGCCGCGGCGGCACGAACGCGTTCCAAGTCGGGCTCGGCGTGCAGGTCAACTCGATCGATCGCAACTGGATTCAGGGCGCGTTCGACTCGACCGACATCGTCACCGACGTGGCGCTACACGGCGACGGTCTCTTCGTCCTGAAACGCGACGAGGAACTCTTCTACACCCGCAACGGCGGCTTCACGTTCGACGCCGACGGCAACTTCATTAATCCCGCCAACGGCTACATCGTGCAGGGCAAGATGGCGACCGAAGACGGCGTGATTCCCACGGGCAACTACCTCGAAGATATCAACGTCGATCCGCAAATGAAGATACCCGCCCAAGCCACCACCGAAACCGATTGGCAGGGCAACCTTAGCTCCGAAGCGACGCTGACGCGCACCGAGACGGTCGAGATGACGGGGTACTTCAACGTCAACGCGGCGATCGGCGACACCGCCAGCAGCACGGAGACGATCTATAACGTGGACGCCGACGAGTTCTCGTTGACGACTAATTGGGAGAAAACCGCGGCGAACACGTGGGAGATGACGTGGGAGATCTTCGACGACACGGGAACGTCGGTCGCCGCGTCGGCGGCTCCGATTGTCGCGACGTTCGACGCGACGACGGGCGAGATGGATTCCTTCGACGGCGTTACGCCGCCGGTTCCGATCAACATCGCCGACACGGATCTGCAGCTTAACTTCGATTTCGATCCGACGACTTCGACCGAGCTGGACGTCGAGAACTCGCTGGCGATGGTAGCCGACGACAACCGCGAATCGACGCTCGTCACCGGCACGATCACCGTGTACGACTCGCTCGGCACGGCGCACCAGCTGACGCTCAAATTCACCAAAGCCGACTCCGGGACCCAAACGTGGAAGTGGGCGGCTTCGGTTCCCGATAGCAGCGGCACGCTGACGAACAACGAGGGCTTCGTCACCTTCAACTCCGACGGCTCCTTGAACACGATCACGCCCGACCCGCCGACGCTCGGCTTCACGCCCGACACGGGCGCGCAACCGCAGACGATCGCGCTCGGGTTCGGTACGTCGGGTAAGTTCGACGGTATGACGCAAACGGCGCGCCAGTCGATCATCTCCAGCTTAACGCAGGACGGCGCCCCTTCGGCGACGCTCGACAACATCGACATCGATCGCTTCGGCACCATCACGGGTATCTTCAACAACGGGCTCTCCCGTCCGTTGGCGCGCATCATGCTCGCGGAAATCCCGAACCGGATGGCGCTCGTCTCCGAAGGCGAGAACGTCTTCAAGCTCGCGCCCAACACGGGCGAACCGACTTATGAAGAGGCGGGCGAGGCGACCGACACGTACATGTATAACCGACACCTCGAACAATCGAACGTCGATCTTTCCGAAGAGTTCACGCGGATGATCGTGGCGCAACGCGGGTTCCAATCCAACTCGCGCGTCGTCTCGGTTTCCGACACGCTCATTCAGGAGATCGTCAACCTCGTTCGGTAGTCGATAGCGCAGAAATAACGCGGGCGGAAGCCCGACGACGGGAGTTCAAGGACGGGCTCCCGTTTTTTTATGCGCGGATTACTTCGCCGGTTTGCGGAACACAAAGTCTATCTGATAGCCCGCGCCGAACGCGCCGACGACGTAGCCGCCGAGTTTGAAGCCGACTTTTAGCCCGAGCCAAAGCGGTCGCTTCCACAAAGGGGACGCGGAGACGGGTTTTTCGAGGAAGGAGCGTCCGAACTTTTCGGGGCGGAAGAAGCCGTTCGAGCTGAAGCCGCGCGTCTTGATCGATTCTGCGACGAAGCCGAACGTCGCGAGGAATCGAATGAGCGAGTTCGCGGTGAAATAGACGAGGTGGCGCGGCGGATCGACGGCGGGGTCTTTCGTCTTTTTCAATCGGAGGTTGAGCGAGCGGAAGTTCGGGGTGTTCCCGATCAAGACGCCGCCGGGCGCGAGGCGATCGTACATCGCGGCGAGAGTCTCGCGGAGGAGGTCGCGTTCGAGATGCTCGATCACGTCGTTCATGAAGATCGCGTTTACGTCGCGCGGGGCGCGGTCAAGCGTCTCGACGTGGTCGGAAAACCCGACGCGTTCGGAAGCGAATCGGCGGAGCTTCTCGGAGATCTCCACGCCCGAGCACCGCAAGCCCTCCGCGTTCGCCGCTTGGGCGTGGTAGCCGGCGCCGCAGCCGAAGTCGATCGCGCGGGCGCCCTCGCCGAAGCGTCGGACGAGCGCTCGGAATTTGGCGCCGTGTCCGGCTCGCTCGCTCTCGATGCGCGCTTTGATCGCCGCCTCGCCCTCGAGGAGGAGGTAGTCGCCGTAGTCGTCGTAGGAGAAATCGTCTTTGGAGATGGAGACGGGAACGGCGGTTCCCGCGCCGCACTCGTCGCATCGGTCTATGCGCCAACCGTCGATCGTATCCCCGCCAAAGGCGGAGGCGGAGAGTTTGGCGTCGCAGAGCGCGCAGCGCGCGCCGTCGGATTCGGTCATAAGAGATTGCTCGCGAGTTCCGAGAGTTCGGAGCGCTCGCCTTTTTCGAGGTTCACGTGCGCGTAGAGCGGCCGGCCCTTGAAGCGCTCCACGAGGTACGAGAGTCCGTTCGATTGCGCGTCGAGGTAGGGGTGGTCGATCTGGTGGACGTCCCCCGTGAAGACGATCTTCACGCCCTCTCCCGCGCGGGTGATGACGGTTTTGATTTCGTGCGGCGTCAGATTCTGCGCCTCGTCCACGATAAAATAGACGCGCTGAAAACTTCTGCCTCGGATGTAGCTCAATGGTTCGATGGTGAGCTTGTCGTCCTTCATCATTTGTTGGATGGCGACGTATTGGCGGTCGTTTTCGGAGAATTGATCCTGCACGACTTTCAGGTTGTCCCAGATCGGTCGCATATACGGCGCGATTTTGCTTTCGACGTCGCCGGGGAGGTAGCCGATATCCTTGTTGCTCAAGGGGACGACGGGACGCGCGACGTAGATTTGCCGATACTTACGGCGGCTTTCGAGCGCGGCGGCGATGGCGAGAAGCGTTTTGCCCGTGCCCGCTTTGCCGGTGAGCGAGACGAGCGGAATGGCGGGATTCAGTAGCGCGTCGAGCGCGAAGATTTGCTCGGCGTTGCGCGGCTGCACGCCGTAGGCGTAGAGCTTCTCGACGCGGACGAACTCGCGCGTCGCGGCGTCGTGGCAGGCGAGCGCGGAGCGGTGTTGGTTCCGGAAAATGAAATACTTGTTCGGCTCGGGCGCGTCGGGGAGTTTGTCGATCACGTCGTCGTAGGGAACGGCGTAGGGAGGTTGATAAAACCTCGCGACGATGTCGTCGTCGAAATCCTCCCGCAGCGACATGCCGGAATAGAGCTTCTCCGCGTCGCCGACGTGGTCGGTCGTGTAGTCCTCGGCGGGCACGCCGAACGCCTTGGCTTTCATACGGAGGTTGACGTCCTTGGTGACGAGGACGACCGTCCGTTCGCCGTCGAGTTTTTCCTTCGTCTCGAGCGCGGCGCCGAGTATCCGATGGTCGGCGTTATCCGCGTTGAACGCGGCGCGCACCGCCTCGTGCAACCCCTTGTTCAGATGCACGCGAACGACGCCCTTCCCTTCGCCGAGCGAGACGCCTCCGTTGAAGAGCTTGTTCGCCGTCAGCTCGTCGAGCGAGCGCGCGAACTCCCGCGCGTGTTGGTTGATGACGTTGTTGCCGCGTTTGAAGCCGTCGATCTCCTCGATGACCGAGATGGGGACGACGACGTCGTGTTCTTCAAACCGGTGGACACAGGTGGAGTCGTGGAGTATGACGTTGGTGTCCAGTACGAACGTTTTCTTGGCTCCGGAGTGAGTCATTCGCTCGCGCCTCCTTTGTGTTGTGATGCCGTCCGCGCCCGACGCGCGTTACGGGAAGAACGAGATAACCGCATGCCGCAATATAACGGATTTCCCGACCAAACGCGGTTACGAATTCGTTTCCGATCAATCCAAAAAAAAGGGCGCCGCTCGGACGCCCTTGAACTCGATCGCTCTCCGCGAGTCGCTTATCGGAGGAGCGTCATTTTTTTGACTTGCGTGAAACTTCCCGCGGTCAGCCGATAGAAGTAGATTCCGCTCGGCAGGTCGCTCGCGTCGAACGAGACGGCGTGTGTTCCCGCTTCGATCTCGCCTTCGAGGAGTTTGGCGACGACTTCGCCGATCGCGTTGAAGACGACCAGCGAGGCGCGCCCGGGCGCGGGCGTCGAGAACTCGATTTGCGTGACGGGGTTGAACGGATTCGGGTAGTTCTGTCGGAGCGCGTAGTCGATCGGAGCTTCGAGCGTCGCCTCGACTCGGTCGGAATAGACGAACGCGCCGTCCCGATCGATCGCCTTAACGCGATAGACGTATCGGACGTCCGTCTTCGCCGCGTCGTCCGCGAACGCGTAGAGCGAGGCGCCCGTCGCCTTGACGGTTCCAACGGTCGCGAACGCGCCGTCGGATTTCCGCTCGACCTCGTACGCCGCCACGTTCGCCTCTTGGGCGACGCGCCACGTCAGCTCGATCGCCTCGTCGGACGTAACCGCCTCGAAGGAGAGTAGCTCGACGGGGAGCGGATTCGTGGCGCTCACGAGCGCGAACTCGCCGAAGCCGCCGGGATAGGCGATAAGCGTGTCCCCGCGCAGGGTCGTCGGCAACGTCGTGAAGGCGCCGCTTCCGGGCGTCTCGCGACGCATGATCGATACGGCGCTCGCGTCGGTGACGCCGACGTCGGCGATTCCCGCCTCGGCGATCTGTGCGACGTTGATCATAATCGAATCGATGGCGAACGCGCCGTCTCTCTCTTCGGTGATCACCCACCGATACAAGCTCACATTGTCGGTCTCGCCGTGGTTGGCGGGCGCGTTGTCGAGCAACCGCGTCGTAATTTTTAGGAAAACGTCGGGCGACGCCGCAGCAGCCGGTTTCGGGGCTGAAGTACTATGGACGTCGAGATCGACGGCGGTCTCGAAATCCGAATCGGAGAAATCGAGGATCCCCGACGTGGCGGCTTGCCATATGTTGGCGATGATGTTCCCGTCCTCCAAAAAGAGTGTGTAGGGGATCTCCCAACTATTGTCGGTCGCGGCGCCCGTAACGGTCGCGTAAATCGTCTCGCCCGGCGTTACGTCCACGAGGAGGGTGTCGGGGAAGTCGGCGACGGTCTTCGAGCCGAGCGAGCCGCCGTCGTCGGAAATCTCGATACTCGTTACGCCGCAACCCAACGACGATTCGTCCACGATCACGCGCAGTTTCTCGAAGTAGGCGTTCTCGAAGGCGAAGCAATCGTCGTCGGTCGCCGCGTAGTTCGGCTGTCGGGTTATGAAGCCGGCGTAGGATCTCTCCGGCGCGACGCCGTAGGCGAACTCGGGGACGTCCGGTTCGTCCAACCCGCGCGTCACGGCGCGGAAATCGCGCGGCTCGGCTTTATGCTCGGTGTGCGTGAGGATCGTGTCGCCTTGGTCGTAGAGCCACATCCGATCGGTGCGCACGAAGCCGTCCTCTTGGAACGAGGGGTTGTCGTCGGTGTAACTAATCACCCACGTATATTCCACGTTCGAGGGGAGCGGCATGTCGGGGTTGTCGAAGCCGCTCGTGTCGGGGCTGTTCAACCCCTCGATGTCCGTGTCGGTCTCGTCGCCGTCGCAGTTAATGTCGGCGTTGTTGAACGTCATGAGTTCGGCGGCGGTTTCCGATCCGCCGAAAAGATAGGGCGCGACGTCCTTGGTCGGATCGGGCGCGAAGCGATCGGAAGTGAAATCGTAGCGGAGGTCGCGGATCGCCTCGAAGTTCGCCACGCCCGTAATCGACGCCATATAGTTGGAGCCGAGGTGCGGCGTGCCGACGGTGACGAGTTTGGCGACCTTGTGACCGTCCGGCGAACCCGGATCGATCCACCACATCGGATCGCCGCTACCGTCGCGGCGTTGCAGATACTCGCGCGCCTCCAAGCCGCCCATCGAGTGCCCGATCAAGATCACCTTCTCGGCCCCCGTCGCGGCCAACACCGCTTGGATCATTTGCTTCAGCGCGTAGCCCTGCTTCACGATCGCGGAGGCGTTGCCGGGCGACTCGCCCAACCCCGGCGCGGCCATCGAATAATTCACGATTTGCGGATCGAGCGGATTCGTGTTCCAGAAATTGTTGAAGTTCATCGCGTACATCGTTCCCGCCGGAAGCGCGTTATCCTCGTTGTTGAACGTGGTCATCACGTCGGCGGTATAGAGCGTCGCCGTCTGCGCGTTCAGAACGGCGTGGAAGATTTGCTCGGATGAGTAGTATCCCCAAGCCGTCTGGAAGTGGTTAATCGCGGCGGTCCACGTCGTGTCGGAGCCCGCGAGCCCGTGCAGGAAGAGGACGGGATAAGCGGGTTCGCCGGCGGCTAATGCGGAAATGTCCGCGGGGGCGGAACGCTGACCGAAAGTCCCGGCGCTCAACCCGGTGAGAAGTAGTATCGTTACCAACATTCGTTTCATACCGATCCCCAAAATATAATGGTTGTATAGCGCGCGACGCGCGTGTAAGTATATTAATATAGTTAAATAAAAATACGATAATTGTGATAGAGCGCATAACGCATCATTCCTCTACGCTCCAAATACATAGAATTAAAGCGTTGAAGGCGCGACCTTAAAAAACAATTGAAGTCTTGACTCTTACCTATTATATTAATAGAATTACGGGTAGGAATGGCGGCGCATAACCAATCGAGGAACGCGACGAACACCGTTCGCGAATCAAAGTTCGCTTTTACGGCGGCGTTGATTCTTACGCTCTCTTCAATTGCGCCCGCGCAATCGTTCCGCTTCGCCGTCTGGGGGGATAGCCAATTCCAACACCCCGAGCGCTTCGAGGAGATCGTCCGCGAGACCGCCGCGCTCGATCCCGACTTCGCGCTGCACGTTGGCGATATGATCCACGGCTACACCTACACGCCCGACGTCGCCCGACGCGAGTGGGCGCGCTTCAAGCGACAAATCGCTCCGCTTGGCGCCCCCTTCTATCCGACCCCCGGCAACCACGACGTCACCGTCGCCGAGATGGAGGCGCCCTACGCCGAAGCGTGGGGGGAGGACAAATTTGGATACGCCTTCGCCCACAAGAACGCCTACGTGATCGTCCTCGACTCCTACCTCGATCAAGCGTACGACACCCTCCTCCCCAAAGAGCTGGCGCGCCTCGAAGCGGAGTTGGAACGCGGCAAAGCGTACGACCACATTTTCATTACCACCCACTCGCCCCTCTGGTTGCGGAGCGAGTACGATTGGCAAGGGCACTTCCGCGAACTCTTCGCCGACTATCCCGTCTCCGCCGTCTTCGCGGGGCATTGGCATATTTACGACCACCGGAAAATCGACGGCGTTCATTACTTCTGCTTGAACTCCTCGGGGAACACCGCCTACGACGCGCACCTCGGCGGACGCTCGCGCCACTGGCTCCTCGCGAACGTGGGCGGGGAGGAGGCGAGTTACGCGGTCTTCGCCGACGGGACGATCTATCCGCCCGACGCCGTTCCGCCCGACGAATACAAACGCGCCGGTGGGTATTGGAACCCCGACGGCGCGATCGTCGTGGAGCCGACCGACGGCCGGATAGACACGACGGCGCTCGCGAGGATTACGAATCGCGCGCCGGAAGCGCGAACGTTTTCATTGCGGTGGGTCGCGTCGGACGAGCGGTGGCGGATTGATCGACCGTGGTTGGATTTCGACCTCGCCGCCGAGAGCGATACGACCGTCGCGTTTCGGATCGAGGGACCGGGCGAGCCCCTCGCGCGCGTCGAGTATCCGTATCTTCGCGTGGCGGCGCCCTACGTCAATAGCGCCGGGGCGGAAACCCTCGCCGAGTGGCGTTACGAGTTGTTCTCTCCGCCCGTCGCCCGCGCCGAGCGCGTCGCCGAACCGCCCGCGATCGACGGCGAATTGAGCGAGCCGACGTGGGACGAACCGAGCGCCGACGAGTTTGTCGTGGATTTCAAAAACGCGCCCGCTTCGGAGCCGACCGAGATCTTTTTCCGATACGACGACGAGACGCTCTACGTGGGCGCGCGGATGGCGGAGCCGAACCCCGACGGCTTGGCGGCGGGGGCGTACGGCGATATCCCGCTCGTCTTCGGCGACGACGACGTCGAGATCTTCCTCGACGCCGACCTCGATCGAAAAACGTTTTTCCGATTAATGGTCAACCCGAAGGGAACGACGCTTTCGAGCGGACCCGACGGATTGTTTAGTTTCGATTTCGCCGTCGCGACGGCTATCGGCGAAGATTATTGGAGCGCGGAGTTCGCGATCCCCTTCGCCGAGTTGGGGCGCGACGTTCCCGCGAACGGCGAGCGGTGGGGCGTCAATATGCGACGCCACCGGACGCAAGCCGATCCGCCCCAAAGCGATTGGAGCAAAATGCGAACGCATCCGCCTTACGAACTCGCGCGGTTCGGGCGGCTGGTTTTCGATTAACGACGCCCGCGAGGCGGAACCCGGCAAAAAGGTGCGCCGCGCGGCGCTAAAGGAGAACGACATGGCGGCTTCTTCCGAAGAAAAGAAAACGGCGAAGCTTCAAGAAGAGAACAAACGGTTGCACGAGAAACTCGCGACGATGAGCGAGAAGATCGCCGAGTACGGAAACATCGACGAGGAGATCGAGCGACTGAAAGCCGAGGCGAGGAAAATGCAAGCCGGTGAAAACGCGGCGGGCGAGGAACTCCGCGACGAGAACGAAAAACTCCGCGACGAGGGCGAGACGTTGCGAAAGGCGAACGAAAGACTCGAGAAGGAAATCGAACGCCTCCGCGCCGACGCCGACGCCGAACGCGCCGCTTCCGCCGATCTCGAAAAAACGCTCAAGCGCTTGAGCGAGAAAGAGGAGTCGTTTAAGGACGTCGCCGACAAGCGCGACAACCTCGTCGAGGAGGCGCTCTCCAAACAGCGCGAGTTGATCGCCGTCGAGAAGGAGCTCGCCGCCTATCGCGAGCGGCTCGAGCGCGCCAAGGACGACGTGAAAGAGCGCGAGACCCGACGAGACGAGATCGACGGGGAGATCGACGAGTTGCAACGCACGCGCGACGAACTCCGACAAGAAACGCTGCTGAAACGCGAGGACGAGGAGAAAGCCGCCAAGCGACTCGATATGCTCAAGGATAAAGTCGCGACGCTGGAGCGACGAAGCGAGGAGCTGGAGGAAAACGCCCTCCGCGTCGAAAACCGACTCGCCGAAGCGCTCGAGAAATTCAACGACGAGATTAACGAGGCGAAAGAGAACGTCGCCGAGGCGAAGGAGACGCTACTGGAGAAGGAGCGGCTCGTCGCCGCGAAGGAAAGCGAGTTGGCGGAAATCGAGGCGCGGGCGAACGAGGCGCGCGCCGTGGTCGAGATGTTGCAAAAGGAACGAGATAATCTCGAACGCCTGCTGGACGACCGCCGCCTCGAACGGAACGATCTCAAGGTCGAGATCGATAAGATGACCGAGCGCGAGCGGACGCTGAAGACGCGATACACCGAGCTCCGCTCCGAGTCGGATTTGATCGAGTCGCGCAAGCGGGACGTCGAGAGCGACTTGAACGGATTGCTCGAGCAAATGCAAAAACGCTACGCCGAGTTGGAAAGCCGTAAGCGCGAAACGTTCGAGGAGGCGAATCGGTTGGAGGAACGCCTCAAAGAATTGCGGGAGAACGTCGAGACGGAACGACGGACGCTACGAGAGACGACGCGGGAAATCGCCGACGCCGAAGCGCGGCAAGAAGAGTTGAAGGTGAAGACGGCGCGATTGATCTCGCTCGAGAAACAATTG
>WJMR01000322.1 GCA_014727845.1 Ignavibacteriales bacterium | reverse complement strand
CGATGATCCGAACGAAATCGATCCGAACGGCGATGATCCGAACGAAATCGAACCCGACGCAAACGCGGACAATCCGGATAAGGAGGACGCAAACGCGGAGGAGGCGACGAACGAAGGGACGCCGCAAGGGAACGATTCGACCGTCGAGGACGAGGCATCCGAAAAGGACGGGTAGGCGGAACGCCGCGCTACGGTTGGACGCGATTGGCGCGCTCGGGCTCGGGAAGGAACTCCTTAAGCCAATAGATCGCGAACCCGACGAGGATCGGGTAGAGCGGAGCGAGGAGGCGAACCTCCTTCCAAACGCCGAAGACGAGGACGGGGAGACCGTAGAGGGGAACGAGCCACGCCATCCGTTTGAAGAACGGGTGCGCCATGTTCCTCGCGCGCCACGCGGCGAACCAGAGCGCGCCGCCGAAGAGGAGGAGATGGAGAGCCGCTTGGGCGAGGAAGACGGGTTCGAGATTGATCGCGAGTAGATTCGCGGGGTCGTGCACGGATGGTTTGGCGCCTCGGAGCCACCGCAATCCGAGAGCGACGCCCGCCGAGCCGACGACGCCGACGCCGACCATCGCCAAATGCCAGACGTTCCTCAGGAAAAATCGCTGCCGCATATCGCTCCACTCGACGCCGCCGAGGAAGTAGATCACGGGAACGTAAACGCCCGTGGCGCGGTTGAGCGATCCGACGAGCGTCAGCGCGAGCATCGACCAATAGTTGCGGTCGTACGCGGCGGTGAACGCCTCGGCGAAGATCGCCATCTCGACGAGCGACCAAGGTTGGTAGTAGTGGTCGCGCAAACTCAACGGCAGAAGCGCGGCGATCGTCGTCAGCCCGATAAGCGAGCGCCCGTGCGGGTGGATCCTTGTGAGGAAGCGGTAGGTCGCGAAAAAGAAGAGGGCGAGCGCGACGAAATCCACGAGCGAGTAGGCGGCGGCGCGCGCGAGTTTCGGCGACGCGCCGAGTTGGTCGGCCGCGCGGGCGATCCCTTCGACGAGGAAGGGAACCAACACGCGATAGTTATAGGGGGAGCGCGCCTCGTTTTCGATTATCCGAGCATGGAGCGCCTCGCGTTTGGCGAGATTAGGAAGCTCGACGCCGCGCGCGTAAACGTAGGCGATAACCGCCGCCGCCGAGAGCGCCAGAGCGAAGGCGTAGCGGCGCCGTCGTCGTTCGGACATAGGGGGTGCGTCGTTCACGTGCGCGAATATCCCGTCTTAACAAACAAGCGCGTAAATTAGAAAACTCGCCGCCGATTTCAAAGAGGCGCGCTCGGCTTGTCGGCGCGCTCGGCTTGTCGGCGCGCTCGGCTTGTCGGCGCGCTCGTCAGTTTCCGCGCCGATATTTTTCCTGTTCGAGCGTGAGCACGAACGAGACGCGGTGGCTGTCGGGCAGTCGCTCGTTTTCGGAGAGGGCGAAGCGGGCGAAGGAGTAATCGACGCGGAGCTTTGGCAGCCGGACGCCGGCGCCGACGGTAAATTGGTTGACGTCGGTGAAGCCCGCGCGGACGGCGAACACGTCGGCGTAATCGAACTCGAAGCCCGCGTGCGCGTCGGCGGAGAGGAAGCCGAGCGCCAGTTGGGAGGCGTCGCCGCGGTTCTCGAACCGGAAGTCGAGGTCGGCGGCGAAGGCGAAGACGCCGCCGAAGAGGGGGAGGAAATAGACCGCGCCCGTTTTGAGCGTGGGGGGTATAAGCTCGTTCCTGCCCGTGCTCCACGCGGTCAGCGTCGTCGTAACGTCTCTCGCCACCACGCCGAGTATCGCCTCGGGCGCGATAGCGTATTGCGCGCCGACGTCGATCCCGACGCCCGTCGCGTCGTATTCGGCGAGAGATCGGTAGATCGCCTTAACGGAGGCGCCGACGGAGAGGTTGTCGGAAACGCGCTTGGCGCCGGAAGCGTAGATCGCCCAATCCTGCGCGCCGAACTCGGTCACCTTGTCGTAGTCGAGCCGGTCGGTCCAAATGTCGAGCGCCCCGTCCCCGTTGGCGTCGTAGAGGGCGTCGCGAGTGTCGTAGATCCCGTCCACCCCGAGCCGAATAGCGCCGAGGGCGAACGTGAGATCCTCACCGTGCGGCAACGCGACGGCGGCGTAGTTGTAGTCGATCAGATCGCCGTAGCGCTCGTCGTGCATCATCGAAATCTGCGGATAGTCCAGCGCCGCCAAGCCCGCGGGATTATAGTAGCCGGCGGTTACGTCCGTCGCCGTCGCCGCCGCGCCGCCCATCCCCAGCGCTCTACCCCCGACGCCCAGCGCCATAAACTCGCCGCCGTATTTTCCGAAAACCGTTTGCGCGCCGAGTGTCGTCGCCGCCGCAAGCGTCGCGCCGAGAATCAGGTGGATCCGCATAGTGTTCCGTCGTCGTTGTCGTTGCCGTTCGGCTCGCCGCCCGCGGGCGGGAGTGAACGCGTAATTCGCCTCTTAATTTTCCAAACGTCGCGCTCATATGCAAGGCGCTCCGGAATATTCTTCCGGATTCGACCGCGGCGCTATTCCGAAAATTGGGCGCGACTCTCTCGGGCTCCCCCGAGCGGCGCCCCACCGGAAATGGTAGTGGCTTTGCTTTGCGGATTTCCTATATTGTCGGGTTAACCCGGCGTCGCTCGTTGTGCGAAGTCGTTCGTTGTGCGAAGTCGTTCGTTGTGCGAAAATATTGCGCGGTCGGCGAAATATTTTCGCGGCGCCGACTATCCAAAAGCGCTATACGGGCATATATACCGATTATAAAACGCGGCGCGATTTTTGCATTCCAATGAGAAGGAATGCGAGAGTCGGATTCCCCGACTTGTCAAGAACTATGATGTTGTCAAGAACTATGATGTTGTCAAGAACTATGATGT
>WJMR01000321.1 GCA_014727845.1 Ignavibacteriales bacterium | reverse complement strand
GGCGGCGTCCTCGATCCGAAACAAACACGCGAGCTACGCGACGTTCGGAACCGTCCACGCGTAGGTTCCCGAGGAGGCGTCCGTCTCGGCGATCAAGCTCCAAACCTCGCCCCCGTCCGCGGAATAGAGCAGTCGGATTTGATCGGCGCTTTGGCTTTGCCACGTCGCGGAGTAGGAGGCGCCCGCCACCAACGTTTCTCCGCCGTTCGGGGTGAGTATGACGGTTTGCGCGGACCCCGTCGCGGCGAAAACGATCGTCGCCGCGGTTATTGTTAATAGATAGCGTAAAGGAAAAGTCATCGCAGGCGTCCCGGACCTTCGTTCAATTCATCGCCAATTGCGGCGAGTGTGTTTTGATGTATTTGACCCGCCAACGTACAAAAAGAGCGGCGCAAACGACGTGATAAAAATCACACCGCGCGCCGAATCATCTTAGCGCTACGCGCGTTTCTTAGAGTCCGGATCGGAAGGCGACGACGCCGTCTTGCCAGGTGCCCGCCCACACCATGCCGGAGTCGTCCACCGTCAGCGCCTCGATGCGTTTCGTGGGCACGTCGGATTGCTCGCTTCGATAGGCGTTCCATTGCTCGCCGTTGTAGAAGTATAGACCGTTCTCGTTTCCGATCCAGAGTCGATTCTCTTCGTCGAACGTGAGCGCGCCGATATTGGCGAAGGGAAGCGCGCCTCGGTCGGTTAGCCATGTGGCGCCGAGGAATTTCGAGACCCCCTCGGTCGCAAACGTCGCCCAGAGATTACCCTCGCGGTCGAACGCCAACCCTCGCGTTTCGTCGCTGACGATGTCGGCGCCGGCGGCGACATAGCGCGTCCACGCGATGCCGTCGTATTTCACGATCCCTCGCTCGTCCGTGCCGATATACACGTCGCGACCTTTCACGGCGATCGCGCGAATGTGATCCTCGGGCACGCCCGAATTCACCATATTATACACCGTCCACTTCTCGCGATCGAACATCGCGACCCCGCCGCCCCACGTACCGACCCAAATTCTATTCGAGTCGTCGATCGCCAGCGCCGTCACTTCGAGGTTCGGCAGCCCGGAATTCTCTCTATTGTATTGATACTTCTGCCCCGTCTCCTTATCCATCCGCAACAGCCCGTCGCCGGAAGAGCCAAGCCACACGCTCGTCTCGTCCACCACGAGCGCGTTCACCCGTTCGGAGCCCGGAAACATCCGCCATTCCTCCTCGCCGTTTCCCGCTTCCTTTAGTTCGCACGCGGCTATCAACAACGCGCCAATAGTCATCGCCAACGCGGTGATTCGCATATTCGACGTCCCCATAAGTATTGGTTTTAAAGATTCCGATGGTTAAGCCCGCTCCGAAACATCAATATAACTTATGAAACGGGCGACGGATTCACAAACGATGTTCGCGTAATTGTCCGAGAATTTTCGAGAGGCGATCGATCGCGTAATCGACGTCCTCCTCGGTCGTGCGCGCGCCGAAGCCGAATCGAATCGAGCCGTATTTTTCGGAATCAGCTCCAATCGCGTCGAGCACGTGGCTGGTACGCTGGCTCCCCGCCGAGCACGCCGATCCCGCGGAGACATAGACGCCGACGGCGTTGAGCGAGAGGAGGAGCGAGCCGCCGTCCACATCGGGGAAGCCGACGTTGAGATTGTTCGGAAGCCGTCGTTCGAGCGATCCGTTGACGACCGCCTCGGGATCGATCTCGTGAACGCCCGCCAGGAACCGATCGCGCAATTCGCGGAGCCGCGCCGTTTCCGCCTCCCGCTCCCGTTCCGCCAACTCGGCGGCGACGCCGAACGCCATAGCGCCGGCCGCGTTCACCGTGCCGGGTCTCAGTCCGCGCTCCTGATCTCCCCCGCCGCTTATCGGCGCAATCGCCGTTCCTTCGGCGACGTAGAGCGCGCCGACGCCCTTGGGTCCGTATATCTTGTGCGCCGAGAACGTCGCCGTCGTCGCGCCGATCGAGCGCAACGGCGTCGGCATCTTACCGAACGACTGCGCCGCGTCCATATGAAACGCGACCCCGCGCGCCCGACAAAGATCGCCGATCTCCTCGACGGGCTGTTTCGTCCCCAGTTCGTTATTGACCGACATCACGACGACGAGGATCGCGTCGTCGCGGAGCGCCCGCTCGACCTCCGTCGGCTCGACGATTCCTTCGGACGTCGGCGCGACGGGAATCGGCTCGAAGCCCTCTTTCGCCAAACTCTCGACGGTCCTGAGCGCCGAGGGATGCTCGATCGTCGAATAGACGACGCTCCCCCGCCCCTTCGCCCGCGCGAGTCCGAGGATGGCGAGATTATTCGACTCGGTGCCGTTACCCGTGAAATAAATCTCGCGCGGATCGACGCCGACGACGTTCGCGATCCGACGACGCGCCTCTTCGACGGACTCGTAAGCGCGGGCGCCGGGCGCATTGCTCGCGCTCGGATTTCCGAAGCTCCAAGGGTGGCGATAAAACTCCGTCAGCGCCTCGACAACCTCCTCGCGAATCGGCGTCGTCGAGTTATAGTCCAGATACGTCTCCCGCTCGGGCGCGCCGTCGGCGACGGCGATCGGTTTGCATCCCGTCTCGGGCGTGTACACGGGTATCTTCGTCCACGAGTAGATCGACTGCAAGCCGTGCGGAAACAACCGCTCGATCTCCGACCGATCGGCGCCCGTGTGTTTCCGGATGTTTTGGTAGAGAGGACCGACGCGATGACGCCGATAGTATTGAAAGGCGTATTCGAGAATTTCGTAGTGGCGCGCGACGAGCCGGGCGCCGTTCTGCGACGCCATCGTATTGACGTAGGCGAGCGTTAGGTTGTTCATCGCGTCAACGAGTCGAGTCGGTTTCGGCGAGGGCGTCTCGCGCGCCGGGAAATTGCTCGAACGGATAGCCCGTCTTCGAGCGTTCGAGCGCGAGGGTCGCTTCGCGAAATTTTGCGAACGGCATACCCACGCCCATTCGATTTGGGTCGAGCTTGCCGATCATCCGCGCGCCGACGCAATAGGGCGCGACGTTGATCTCGCCCGTGAGGAGGGGACGAACGACGAGGTCGGAGTTGACCGCCCGAACGGCGCCCATCGAGCCGGCGATCCGCTCGCCCGTTTGGAAGGACCACGCGCCGACAAAGCGCGTCAGCTCGACGGGGCGTAGCGCCGCGATCGCCACGTCCGGCTCCACGTCCGTCTCGAATTCGTCGGAATAGAAGAAGACCGCCTTCGTGTTCGCGGGTTGGAGCGCGGGCATCTCCGCCATCGCGCGACGCGCCTTCTCGACCGTCTCCATCCGACCGACGTCCTCCTCGCCGAACAGCGCGTATTCTTGGAACCCCGCGTCGCGACAGGCGTACACCTTCCCGTCGGTGAAATCCTTCGGCGAGGGCGCCGCGAACGCCTCCCCTTTGCCCGATTGCTCTTTCATAATGTCGGTGTACACCCGCGAGCCGTTCAACGGATTCGGATCGTTCTTATCGACCAACCCAAACGTGATCGCCGCCGCCACGCACCCGACGTTCTCTTTCATTAATAGTAGCGAGTCGCCCAGCATGGATTGCCGATGCGCCTGGCAGGAGGTGAACGTCAGCTCGTCGGTGAATTGCTCGCACACCGACTTCGGTATCTCGTCCTCGAAGCGATAGAATTTAACGGCGGTGAACGGCACGCGCAATCCCTCGACGTTCATCGCTTTTTCAAATCGTTGGCGCCAATGTTTGAATACGGTCATACGGCGTTCGCCATCGCGCGCGCTTTCGTGCGGCGCGGAGGCACGGTTAAAATACCAAAAAATAGGCGCGCATAAAACCAAAAAACGGTCGAGAGCGCCCGTCGGCGGCGTTTGGCTCCGCCGTTCGTCTCCCCGCCCAACCGCTCGTCAATCCATAGCGCGGCTCAACCCGTTTCGATTTCGGAGCGGCTTTCCCTAGCCGATATTGCGGACAGAAATTTTGATCGACGAGAGAAAAAATCTCGGATGTTTTCAGAGAACAAAACAAAAATCAATCAAGAGGAGTTAGTCATGAAACAATTCATCGTAACCGCCGCCTTCGCTTTCTTCGCGACCGTCAACCTTTCCGGCGCCTCCATCGTCGCTCCGGCGCCGACCGTCGAACAACTGTTGCTTCAACTGAAAGAAGCCAAGACCGACGTCGCCAAGGGAGATATCGTTTACCAACTCGGCGATCCGGCAGCCCGCGAGGCGACCGACGAGCTGATCGATATCTTCTACAACGCCGAGCACGAGGGCTTACGCGCGATGGCGGCTCTCTCGATCGCCAAAATCGGCGACGACAAAGGAATGGACGTCCTGAAAAAAGCCGCTTACACCGACGACAGCCCCTACGTTAAGAAGATGTGCGGAATCTACTACGTCGCCAAGTTCCGCGGCGAGCTCTAAAACATTTCCACCCAAACACGCTCTCTCCAAAAGGCGGACTCAAACGGTCCGCCTTTTCTTTTCTCTTCCACCCGCGCTCCTTATATTTCCGTTTGATAGTTAATCGGCGACCCCGACCTCGTTCACCGCTCCGATAGGAACGCAATGAAACGGATTCCCTCGTGCAAACGCTTCACGGGATATAAACCTTGCCGCCCCGACCGTAACTGCTGGGACGAGGGCTGCGTCGATCCAATCCCGACGGGCGTACAAATACTGATCGTCAACCTCGACGCGATGGGCGACGTGCTGATGACCACGGCGCAGTTGCCGGGACTGAAGCGGAAGTTTCCCGAATCGACGATCCACTGGATCACCCTCCCCGTCGCCGCGCCCCTCTTGGCGAACAACCCGCTCGTCGATCGCGTCTATCCCTACACGTTCGAGTCGCTCTCGATTCTCCGCGCGATGAAATACGACTACGCTATGAACGTCGATAAATCCCAACGCTCGGGCGCGATTATGGAGGAGGTCGTCGCCAATCGAAAACTCGGATTCGGGATGAACGAGGAGGGAAAGATCTATCCTTTCAACGAGGGCGCGCACTATAATTTCCGCTTGGGGATGGACGACGAGCTGAAATTCAAGATCAATCAACGTACGGGCGAGGACTATCTTGCCGAGACGTTCGAGAACGACTATCAAAACGACGAGTACGTCTTCGAGTTGACGGACGAGGAGCGGGCGTTCGCGGCGGACTATCGGCGTTCGGCGGGAATCGGCGCGGACGAGTACGTCGTCGGGTTTAACACGGGATGCTCGACGCTTTTCCCCAACAAGAAGATGCGCGTCGATCAACATCAAACGCTGATCGAGCGGCTGCTTGGCTATGGGGATATGAAGATTATCCTGCTCGGCGGTCCCGAGGACGAACGCCGCAACCTTGAAATCGCCGCGCCGTTCGGCGACCGCGTCGTGAACACCCCGACGAACGAGGGAGTGCGACGAGGCGCCTGCTACGAAAGCTTGGCGGACGTCGTCGTCACGGGAGACTCGTTCGGGATGCACCTCGCCGTCGCGCTTAAGAAACACGTGATCGCGTGGTTCGGCTTGAGCTGTTGGACGGAAATCGAGCTGTTCGGTCGCGGCGTGAAGCTTCACCCCGAGGGGCTGGCGTGCGCGCCCTGCTGGAAGAAGGTTTGCCCCCACAACCTCGAATGTATAGATATGATCGATCTCGAACGAATCGAGCGCGAGATCCGCGCCCACAAAGAAGGTCGGGATTAGCGGGCGTCGAGGAGGCGGTTCGCCAACTCGAGGACTTCGCGCGCGCTCACGTCGTTAACGTTGTCGGAGTTTCTTACGTAGCGGTTCGACTCGCCGACGGGCGCCCACACGCGCGGGTCGGTCGGACCAAAGATCGCGATCAACGGCGTGCTGGTCGCTCCCGCGACGTGCATCACGCCCGTGTCGTTGGAGACAAAGAGGTCGGAGGCGTCGATCAGCGCGGCTACTTCGTTGATCGTCCGATTCCGAAAGACGGGCGGCGCGAATCCCAACCGCTCCGAAACCGCTTCGATCGCCTCGGCGTCCGCCCGGCTCCCCGTAAAATAGACCCTCGCGTTCCGCTCCAGCTTCAGCGCGCCCAAAGCGTCCGCAAAATATTCCGCCGCCCAAATGTTCGGCTTCTTCCCCGCCCCCACGTGCGCCCCCACTATGGGACCCTCCCCCTCGAGTTCGTCGAGAAAACCGCGCGCGACGCGTCGATCGTCGTCGTCGAACGTAACGACGGCTTGCAACGTCGTCGCCTCGATTCCGAACGGACGGACGACGTCCAGCCCCTTGTCGGATACGCTCTTTGGCGCTTCGTCGCGCCAATCGAGCTCGACGCGTCGATCGTAGAAATAGGCGCTCTCGTTGGTCTTTCCTTCGAGGCGTTTCGCGCCGATACGCGTTTTGGCTTTCGTCAACCGCGCGAGGAGATCGCTGGTGTAGGAGAGGGAAACGGTGACGGGCGTGAGCGCGGCGTCGTATCCCGCGCGCAAGACGCGCAAAAACCGAATGAAGTACGCCGGATTGAGGAGGCGCTTCTTATCGAAGACGACCACATGGTCGATGAACTCGTTCTTCAGAACGGCGGCGGCGTTGGCGGGCGAGACGACGACGGTCAACCGGATGCCGGGGTAGGTCTCGCGGATCGCGCGGAAGAGGCACACGCTCGCGATGAGATCGCCGAGCTGGTTGTGTTGCCGAATCACGATCATCGAGCGAAGGTCGCCGAGATCGCGGCTCGGGTTTTCCCGCACGCCGAGTATCGCCTTGGATACCCCGTTAAGTAATCTCGACGTTAACCCCGACCGCGCCATCTCTCTTCCGGATTAATTGTGAAATGAATCCGCCAAAATAATCAACCGGCGCGGGGATAACAACGACTCTGCCATATTTACGATTCAGTGCGCCTTTTTTACCGTAGTGCGACATTTCATTCGACCTTTTGTCATATGCACAAAACATTCGTTGCAAGCACATAACCGAACGCATCTATTTGTATAACATACGGTTATGGCTCTCGCTCAAAATTTGGCACGCCCTTTGATTACCAAGGAGCAAATGAACGAGAAGATTTTTCATTAACGAAATCAGTTTCATTATAACAACGGAGACAACAATGCAAGAGCAAAACGTCAACACCCGCGTCGAAGAACAAGACAACGTACGCGTCGAAAACCGCGAGCCGAAATGGGAGGAAACCTTCGCCCGCGAGGGTTGGCTTCTTCCCGCGACCGATCTCTACGAGCGCGAAAACGATTTCATGCTCGAGGTTAATCTGCCCGGCGTCGCGAAAGATCGCGTCCGCGTCCGCGTCGAGAACGGCTACCTTGTCGTGATGGGCAAAGCCGACGTCGAGGAGACGACGAATCGGAAGTACTTAATGAAGGAGACGCGTCGCGCGCACTTCTATCGCCGCTTCAAACTCTCCGACACGGTTGACGCCTCGCGCATCGACGCGAAACACGAACTTGGCCAATTGCGGGTCTCCCTCCCGAAACGCGAGGAGACGAAACCGCGCACGATCGAAGTGAAGTAACGCATAGCGCACTACGAAAGAGCGGAAAGCTCGTCGCGAGGCGGCGGGCTTTTTTTTGTGGCGAACTTTTATGTGGCGGGCGGCAGTCGTTCGGGCTTTTGTGGCGGCGGATCGGGGGCGAACGCCTCCTCGAGGAAGCGCCTAACGGAGGCGCCGGAACGCTTGATCGAATCCCACACGCGATCCTTACCGAACGAGGCGGCGCGGTTGGTGATCTTCTCGAGGATGTCCCCCAACGCCGAGCGCGCGGCGTCCACGATCGTCTTCGCGCGCGGATAGAGTTCCCGCTCGCTCTCGATGTGATATTTGGTCAAATAGTTTTCCACGATCAACGCCGAGCGGGTGAGAAACGCGGCGTTGACGAATCCATCCGCCGCGGATCCGACGACGCGACTAAGAAACGGCACGCTCTTCGCGGTTTCGGTCGCGAGTTTGGAGAAGAGTTCGTCGGCGGCGTACTCCACTCCCTCGGAACCGCCGACGGCGACCGAATAGTATAGACGTTTGGCGACGCCCCATAGG
>WJMR01000320.1 GCA_014727845.1 Ignavibacteriales bacterium | reverse complement strand
GGCGGCGTCGGCCGACGGGGCGGCCTTGCAGGATATTCTGAGCGTGGCGCGTCGGCGGTTTCCGCTTATGACCGTGAAAACGGCGCCGTGTCGCGCGCAGGGTCCCGGCTCGGCGAAAAGCGTCGCCGAGGCGGTGCGCCGATTGGATGCGGAGCCGGACGTCGAGGCGATTATCGTCGCGCGCGGCGGCGGCTCGATCGAAGATTTGTGGGCGTTCAACGAGGAGATCTTGGCGCGAGCCATTGCCGAGGCGGGCACGCCCGTCGTTTCCGGCGTTGGCCATGAGATCGACTTCACCATCGCGGATTTCGTCGCCGATTACCGAGCCGCCACCCCCACGGCCGCGATGGAGGCGTTGACGATCGACCGGCGCGAGCTGAGGGCGAACATCAAAGCCGTCGTCGGCGCCGCGGGCGAGACGCTCCTCGACCGCGTCGAGGACGAACGCGCCGCGCTCAAAACGACGCTCGTTTCCCGCGCTTTTCGCGTCTCGGAGGATCTGCTCGCCGAGGGGTCCCAACGTCTGGACCGCGCCGCCTACCGAATCCAACTCGGCGCCGAGCGCAAGGCGGAACGCGCGCGCAACCGACTCGAACTTTTCACGTCTAAAATTATGGCGGCGGATCCGAACGCGCCGCTAAAACGCGGTTTTGTTTTAGCCGAGCAAGACGGTAAATTAATCGGTAGAGCGTCCAACTTTTCTCGGGCGAAGGACGTACTACTCAGATTCTACGACGGAGAAATCTCGCTGAAGCGGGAATCGTAAGCTATGTCGAAAAAGAAAGAGAAGACGCTCAAAGAACGATTGCGGCGTCTGGAAGAAATCGCCGACGAACTTGACCGAGACGATACGGAACTTGAAACCTCCGTCGCCTTGTTTGAAGAGGGGGTGGCGCTCGCTCGGGAGTGCGGCAAAGCGCTCGACGAGGCGGAGCTGAAAATCGTGGAATTGAAAGGACGGCTCGACGAGACGTTCGAGGAGAAGGAGGAAGAGTAGCGATATGGTCGATAAAGAACGATATCCGTTGCTGGCGAAGGTCGGCGATCCGAAGGATATCAGACAAATGGAAATCGCCGAATTGCGCGACCTCTCGGGAGAGATTCGCGACTACCTCGTCGAGGTGGTCTCCGAGGTGGGCGGCCATTTCGGCAGCGGCTTGGGCGCCGTCGAGCTTTCGGTGGCGTTGCACAAGGTGTTCAACACGCCCGAGGACAACATCGTTTGGGATACGGGGCATCAGGCGTATCCGCATAAAATCCTCACGGGCAGAAAAGATCGGATGAAGACGATCCGGAAGCTCGACGGATTGTCGGGATTCCTCAAACGCTCCGAAAGCCCCTTCGACGCCTTCGGCGCGGGGCACGCCACCACGTCGATCTCGGGCGCGCTCGGGATGGCGTTGGGGCAGGCGTATCAAGGGCGCCGGAACAAAACCGTCGCGGTGATCGGCGACGGCGCGATGACGGGCGGCATGGCGTACGAGGCGATGAACAACGCCGGCTACCACAAAGCCGATCTCGTCGTCGTTCTCAACGACAACCAACAATCGATCGACGACAACGTCTGGCAACTCTCGGAATTCTTCACGGGATTGACCACCTATCCCGAATACAATAAATTCCGCGGCTACGTGTGGGAGCTGACGGGGCGGCTCGATTCGTTCGGCGATAGGATTCGGCAGATCGCCGGTCGGCTCGAAGAGGGCATCAAAGCGGTCGTTACGCCCGGCGTGTTGTTCGAGGCGCTCGGGTTCAAGTATTTCGGACCGGTTAACGGTCATAACATGCACCAGCTCGTTAAAGTCTTTGAGATGGTGAAAAAGTATCGCGAGCCGATTCTCGTGCACGTCGTCTCGACGAAAGGGAAGGGCTACGAGCCCGCCGAGCGCGACCACCTGAAGCTCCACGGCGCCACCCCGTTCGATAAGATGACGGGCAAGGCGCGCTCGACGGGCGCGAAGGCGCCTTCGTACACCAAGGTCTTCGGCAAGGCGCTCGTCGAGATCGTCGAGGAGAACAAGAGCGTCGTCGGAATTACGGCGGCGATGCCCGACGGCACGGGGCTTAACTATCTGAAGGATTCGCATCCCGACAACTACTACGACGTCGGCATCGCGGAGGAGCACGCGCTCACGTTCGCCGCGGGGATGGCGACGCAAGGGGTCGTGCCCGTCGTTGCGATCTACTCCACCTTCCTGCAGCGCGCTTTCGATCAGATCATTCACGACGCGGCCCTACAGGATTTGCACATCGTCCTTGCGCTCGATCGCGCGGGGCTCGTCGGGGCGGACGGTCCGACCCACCACGGCACGTTCGACTTGAGCTACTTGCGGATGATCCCCAATATGGTGATCATGGCGCCGAAGGACGAGATCGAGCTACGGAATATGCTTCACACGGCGGTCGAGTATAAGAAGGGACCGATCGCGTTGCGCTACCCGCGCGGCGCGGCGACGGGGCAACCCATCCCCGCCGAATTCGAGACGCTACCGATCGGCGTCGGCGAGACGATCCGCGAGGGCGCCGACGTGGCGTTGGTCGCCGTCGGCAAGATGGTAGAATACGCCCGACTCGCCGCCAACATGCTGATCAACGACAACGTTGACGCGGGCGTGTACAATATGCGGTTCGTCAAACCGTTGGACGAAAAGACGCTCGACGAGATTGCGGCGAACTACGATCGCGTCGTCACGCTGGAGGACAACAGCGTCGTCGGCGGATTTGGATCGGGCGTGCTGGAATATTTCGCCGATCGCGGTTACAAACACGATTTCCTCCGCGTCGGTCTGCCGGATCGATTCGTCGAGCACGGCACGCAGGACGAGTTATTCGAGCGTTTGGAGATGCACCCCGAAGGAATCGCCCGTCGGGTCAGAGAGTTTTGCGGCGTGAAGAAGGCGTCGCGTCGCGCGGCGAACTAACCTCGTCGCGCCGTCGAAGGAACGGGAGAGCGTCGAGCCGGGAGCGGCTTGGCGCGGGCGCCGCGCATGCGGCGCGGGAGAACGAATAGTTCAACGTCGAACGAGGTTTCGACGCGCGTTCCTATTGACTAACCGACGGGCAAAACCGATATGAAGCAAAAAGTTCTTCTGGTTGACGACGAAAAAGACATTGTTGAATTCCTAACCTATAATCTTGAAGCCGCCGGTTTCGAGGTAGCCGCCGCCTACGACGGGGAAGAGGCGTTGGCGAAGATCGACGACAAGACCGACCTGATTGTTCTCGATATTATGATGCCCAAGCTCGACGGCTTCGAGACATGCAAGCGAATCCGCGCGATGAAGAACCACGAGCGTACGCCGGTCATTTTCCTCACCGCGAAGGCGAGCGAAACCGACGAGGTCTCGGGCTTGGAGCTCGGCGCGAGCGACTACGTCCGTAAACCCATATCGCCGAAAAAACTCGTCGCGCGCGTGAAGTCGAACTTGCGAAACGTCGAGGCGGCGCCGAAGCGAAAGAAACCGCGCGTGATCGAGCGCGGATCGCTCGTGATCGACCGCGACAAATATTCGGTGACGATAGCGGGCGTCGAAAAACCCTTCCCCCGCAAAGAATTTGAACTGCTCTACTATTTAGCCGACAATCCGGGCATCGTGTTTAACCGCGAGACGTTGCTGAAAGACGT
>WJMR01000319.1 GCA_014727845.1 Ignavibacteriales bacterium | reverse complement strand
GGGGCGGGCGAGAGACAGCCCCCCCACACACATCCGTACATAAAAAAGCCCGGCGGAGGGGAACCGGGCGTGGGAAGTTCGCTAATGGGGGGTTAGCTTAGCGAACCATACCCCAATATAGCTTCTCCGAAACGAAAATGCAAGGGTTTTGTAGGACTTTTCTTACTTTTTTCATCCGATATTCGACCGCGCTCGCCCCCACATCCTCCGACGCGGAAAAAAGCGTAAAAACCGTTATATTCGCGCAACAATTGGGAGCGCCAATGGATCGAGAGACGAGATTCCACAAAATCGGCGCGGCTATCGGATCCTCCCCCGCCTCCGCCGCGCTACTCGCCGAATCCGCGAGGATCGCCAGACTATACGACGCCGAACTCGTCGCTTTGCACGTCGGTGAGCAAACCGCCGACAAGGAGGCGCGCAACTTGGAAGTCGCCTCCTCGGCGCCTCGCTTCTCGGCGCGTTACCTCGAGGGCGACCCGGCGAAGGCGTTGGAACGCGCCGCCGCAAAGGCGAAACTCGATCTCCTCGTCTTCGGCGCACTCGAGCGCGAGAACGTGCTGAAGCGATACGCGGGAAGCGTGGCGCGCACGTTAATGCGTCGCGCCGCCCGCTCGACCCTGACGCTCGTCGATCCGGCGAACCGCCCCGGACCCTTCCGCGCCGTATGCGTCTCCGTCGAGTTCGACGCCCGAGGCGAGCGCGCCCTCCTGCTCGCCGCCGACCTCGCGAAACGCGAAAGCGTCGAGCGGCTATGTCTCGTCCGAGAAATCGAGGCGCCGGGATTCGCCGTCGCCGTTCAAGACGCCGGCTCCATCGCCGAAGCCGAGCGCGTGCGAGAAGAGTGGCTCCGCGACGAGTGCGAGAAGACCCGACTCTTCGCCCTCGAAGCCGGACTCCGCGCCGACGCCTTCGAGACCGTCGCCCTCTTCGGCGGCAAGGGGAAGGAAGTCGCGGAATACGTTAAGCGCTCGGGCGCCGACCTCCTCGTCGTGCCCGCGCCCGCCCGCACATACGGCGTTCTCGACCGCCTCTTCCCGCACGACGTCGAGCGACTTTTCGAGGCGCTCCCCTGCTCCCTCCTTTTGGTTAAGCCGACATAGCGATGGGTCCCCTCGATCACCACGACGTCCTCCGCCTCATCCTCGCCGTCGCCGTCGTCCTCGCGGTCGGCAAACTCTTTGGCGAAGCGTTCCGGAAGATGCGCCAAGCCGCCGTCGTCGGCGAAATTGTGGCGGGCGTTTTGCTCGGTCCCACGCTCCTCGGCGCCCTTTTCCCGGAGACGTTCGCGTTCCTCTTCCCCGCCGAGGGTCCCGCCGCGCACGCGCTGGACGGCTTCGTCCAACTCGCCGTCGTGCTACTGCTTTTGGCGGTCGGGTTGGAAGTGAACCTTGGCGCGACGCTACAATACGGCAAAGCCGCCTCCCTCTCCACGCTTTTCGGTATGGCGATCCCCTTCGCGCTCGGTTTCGGCGCGGCGCGGTTCATCCCGGAATTGGTCGGCGCGGGGGAGTTCGACCCCGTCTTCGGATTCTACCTCGGCGCGGCGCTTTCCGTTTCGGCGTTGCCCGTCGTGGCTCGGACGCTCGTCGATCTCAATCTTTTCAAAACGCGTCTCGGATCGGCGACCGTCGCCTCGGCGATGGCGAACGACTTCGTCGGCTGGCTCGTCTTCAGCGTCTTCCTCACCGTCGCTTCGCCCGACGCCTCGAGCGACGGCGTGTGGTGGAAGATCGCCGCCACGCTCGGCTTCGTGTTCGTCGCCCTCTTCGTCGCCCGCCCCATCTTCCGTCGGCTCCTCCCCCTCGCCCGTCGCGAGCTTTCTTGGCCCGGCGGCGTATTGGGCGCGGTGGTGGTGGTCGGATTGATCGGCGCGTATCTCGCGGAACTCGCGGGCGCCCACGCCGTCTTCGGCGCCTTCATCGCGGGCGTGGCGCTCGGTGATTCGGCGGAACTCGACGAGCGGACGCGGGAGATCATCCAGCACTTCATCACCAACATTTTCGCGCCCCTCTTCTTCGTCAATATCGGATTGCGGTTGGATTTCGGACAAGCGTTCGACCCTCTCGTCGCCGTCGTGATAATCGGGATCGCCTCGTTCGGCAAGATCTTCGGCGCGGGCGCGGGCGCGCGGCTCGGCGGCTTCGACCGTCACGACTCGCTCGCCGTCGGGTTCGCGATGAACAGCCGGGGCGTCTTGGAGATCGTGCTGACGCTCTACGCCGTTCGGCTCGGCGTCGCGGGGGACTCGGTCTTCGCCGCCGTCGTCACGCTCGTCGTGCTCGGATCGGTGACGAGCGGACCCTTGATCCGCTACGCGCTCGCGAAGAAGCGGAAGGAACGCCCCGCCCTCGCCGCCCTCTCCCCGAAACGCGTCGCCTTCCTCGGCGCCGATTCGGTCGAGGAGATCCTCCGCGCCCTTTCGGATAGTGCCGCGCCGGCCGCGGGTCTCCACGCCCAAACCATCTACGAGGAGGCGCTCCGCCGCGAACGCGAAGCCCCGACGGGACTCGGCGCCAAAGCCGCGCTCCCTCACGCCCGTCTCGACGTCCGGCGACCCGTCGTCGCACTCGCCCGCCTCGAACGCGGCGTCGATTTCGGCGCCCTCGACGGCGAACCCGCGCGCGTCGTCGTCTTCCTCGTCGCGCCACGCTCCAAACCCGAGCTCCACATCGAACTCCTCGCCGCTTACGCCAAGTCCTTCGCCGACGACACGCTCGTCGAACGCCTCCTCGCCGCGTCGTCCAAAGACGAGTTTTTCGACCTTTTCGCCGACGTGTGCCAAGCCCGGAACTGATCCGACGCAAACGCCGCTTGCCGCGCGCCCGACTAACCGCGAAACCGGCGCGCCCGACTATCCGACTAACCGTGAAACCGGCGCGCCCGACTATCCGACAAAAAAGGCGTGTCGTATGATTCCTACAAAAATTATCTTTATATTATACGCTTATATTTCCACTATTATATTAGTTTGCTTCGGCGCGAATCCTACCACACTCGAACGCGTCGGGGGGAGCGGACGATACGACGTCCGCGCTTTGGTATCGTTATCCGACGGCGGCGCTATGAACGGAAGAAAGAACGGCAACAAACGGATCACGCTCAAGATGATCGCGAAGATCGTCGGCGTCTCGACGATGACCGTCTCGCGCGCGCTGAACGACAACAAACACGTGGACGAGGGTACGCGCCGTAAGGTTCGCGAGACGGCGCGCGAGCTGGGCTACTTTCCGAACTACATCGCCAAATCGCTCGTGCAACAACGCACGCAAACCATCGGCGTCGTCGTTCCCGAAATCGCGCACTCGTTCTTCGCCCAGGCGGTCAAGGGCGTGGAGGAGGAGGCGTGGGAGCGCGGCTACCAGATTATGCTCACCCACTCCGCCGAAGACACCCGACGCGAGACGCACGGCGCGCGCGCGCTCGCCTCGAAGATGGTGGACGGACTGATCGTCTCGACCGCCGAGAGCGGTTCGGACGTCGAGTTCTTCAAGTCGCTCATCAAGGGGGGATTGCGGCTCGTCTTCTTCGACCGGTGCATCTACGACATCGGCGCCTCGTGCGTTTCGATCGACGACGTTGACAGCGCCCGCCGCGCGACCGAGCACTTGATCGACGGCGGCTACCGACGAGTGGCGCACCTGCGCGGCTCGCTCGCCCTCTCGATAGGTCGGAACCGACTGCGAGGATACCGCGACGCCCTCGCCGAACGCGGCGTTCCCGCCGACGACGACCTCGTGGTCGAAACGGCGATCCACGAACACGGCGGCTATGAGGCGATGAAGAAACTCCTCGCCCTGCCGGAAGAGAAACGCCCCGACGCGATCCTCGCCGTCAACGACACGTCCGCCTTCGGCGCGATGATGGCGATCGCGGAAGCGGGATTGCGCGTGCCCAACGACGTCGGCGTCGTCGGATTCTACAACGACGTCCGCGCCGACCTTATGCCCACGCCGCTCACCGCCATCACGCAGCCGGCGCGAGAGATCGGGAAAATCGCCGCGCGGAAAATGCTCGCCCACATCGAGGACGACTCCCTTCCGCCCGAGAACGTCCTCGTCCCGACCGAGCTAATCGTCCGCGCCTCCTCGACCCGCGACGCCGGATCCTCGCCCGCCGCGAGCATATAACCGCCCGATGCGACTCGTCGCCCGCGCGCTCTCGCTCTTCGGATGGCTCGCCCTCCTCGGATGGCTCACCCTCCTCGGATGGCTCGCGCTCCTCGGCGGCGCCGCCGCCCAAACCGAGCGCCCTTTCTCCCGACCCGATCAAATCGACGCCTTCGCCCGGTCGCTCTTCCACGAGGGGGATTACCTCCGCGCCGCGATCGAGTTCGACCGCCTCGACGACGACTCATCGAGCTACTTCGCCGCGCTCGCCCTCCGACGCTTCGGCGCCCTCGAGGAAGCCCGCCGACGTTTCGACGACCTTCTCGCCTCCGACTTCGCCCCGGCCGCTCGCCGCCAACTCGACGCGATCGACGTTATGGAACGCCGCTACGACGCGGTGATCGCGCGGGATAGCGCCGCCGCGGACGACGACCCGTTCGCCGCGGACGACGACCCGTTCGCCGCGAGCCGACGCGCCCTCGCTCTCGACGCCCGACTCGGCGCCGACGCGCTCCCCTCGCTCGACGAAAAAACGCTCGCCCTTCTGCCCGAGCGAGACCGCGCCCCCTTCGCCGATCTTTGGCGCCGACGCGTCGATCCCCCCCATAGAAGCCCCGCGCTCGCCGCCCTCCTCTCGGCGCTCCTACCCGGCGCCGGGAAATTCTACACGGGCGACTACGCCGACGGCGCGACCGCCGCTATGCTCACCGGACTGTTCGCCGCGCTCGCCTACGCCAATTTCGACGCCGACCGTCCGACCGAAGGGTGGCTCCACGCCGGCGCCGCGGGATTCTTCTACGCGGGCGCCGTGTTCGGCTCGGCCGCCTCGGCCGCGCGACACAACGCTCTCGTCGAGTTCCGCTGGCGGCTCGACTTCCGCGAGTTCCTCCAACGCCGCGACTACCGCCTGCCCGACGAGATCGAGCGCGTTGGTCGTTAACCGCGCGTTTCTTATATTCGGAAAACTTCGCGCGGCTCGCTCGACGCGGGCGCGGCGTCGCGCCAATCGTTCACTATCGCGGCTTCTCGATGAAGCGTTTCCTCGGCATCGTCCTCGGCTCCCTCTTGATCGTCGGTCTCCTCGCCGCGGCGAAGAACGCCGCGCTCTACTTCCACTTCTATAAGCACGGCGAGTTCGGGCTGGCGCGCGTTTCCGCGCGCGTTTCCGACGAACCCGCGAGCGCGACCGCGGACACAACGGACGAGCCAACCGACGACGCCGACGAGACGTCCGACGAAACAACTTCCGACGAAACCGCCGACTTGACGGGAACGTGGCGCGGCGAATACGACGAATACCGAGGCGGCGCGGACGTCCGACACGTGTACGTCTTCGAGTTCGCCACCGCGACGTCGGGAACGTACGAACACACGCGGCTCGACTTGAAGATGTTCGACAAGCGCGCCCCCGTCTATTCGTGGCTCTCGTTGCTTCCCTATAAGGCGCCGACGTCGGCGGATCATCGAGGCGAGGTGCGGGTGGCGCCGGGGGGATACCTGACGTTCGCGCCGGGCGAGGAGTCGGCGTGGGCGGACACGGTGTACTCGAAGTTCGCGACGCGGAACGACACGCTCTTCATCGACTCCCGCAAGGCGCCCGCGCCCTACGACGACGAACCGATTTGGACGCCCCCCTTCTCCGAAAAGCCCGAGTTGACGCGGCTGGCGTTCGTCTGGACGTCCCCCATCTAACTCGCTACTCGACCGACTTCAACACGCGCTCCCAGCGCGCCCCGGCGAAGAATCCGTCGCCCGGCTCCCTCGACCAATAGACAAACTCGGCGCGCCCTTGTATCGCCGAGCGCGGCACGAAGCCCCAGTAGCGGCTGTCGAGCGAGTCGTCGCGATTATCCCCCAACACAAAGTAGTAGTCCTCGCGCACGCGGTGGACGAGAAGGGGAATCCCGTTTCGGAGGACGACGCCGTCGCGGATCTCGTATCGCCCGGGCGCCTCTCTCGTAACGACGGCTCGCCACGCGCTCCAGTTCTCCGCCGAGAGTCGAACGAGGTCGCCGCGTTTCGGCGCCACGACGGGGCCGTACTGGTCTTCGTTCCATCGGGCGCCCTCGGGGAACAAGCCGTCTCTCGCGTCGGCGGCGGAGCGCGGACGTCCGAAGAAAATCGGCGCCCCCTCGATCGGGAGCGGCTCGCCGTTAACGAGGGCGCGCTTGTCGCACAGCCGCACCGTGTCGCCCGGCGCCCCGACGACGCGCTTCACGTAGTTCGCCGCGGCGGCGTCCTCGCCCCACGAGCGCGGCGAGTCGAAGACGATCACGTCGTTGCGCGCGGGATCCGAGAGGAGATAGACGAGCTTGTTGACGACGATGAAGTCGCCGGGTTGGAGCGTGTTTTTCATCGAGGAGGTGGGGATGCGGTACGCCTCGAAGACGAAGGCGCGAGCGGCGAGCACGACGGCGAGGGCGAGGGCGACGGCTTTCAAGTAAGCGATCGTCGCGCCGCGTCCGCGTCGCCTCGGCGCGTCGGTCGGTCGGTCGGTCGGAACAAGGTTCATCGGTCGGGGGGTCAATCCTCGATTTGGAGCACCGCCAGAAACGCCTCTTGCGGGATTTCCACGTTCCCGACTTGCTTCATCCGCTTCTTGCCTTCCTTCTGCTTCTCGAGCAGTTTGCGCTTCCGCGTCACGTCGCCGCCGTAGCACTTCGCCAGCACGTTCTTCCGGAGCGCCTTGACGACCGTGCGGGAGATAACTTTCGAGCCGATCGCCGCCTGCACGACGATCTCGTACATTTGACGCGGGAGGAGCTCCTTGAGTTTCGAGCTCACCTTCCTGCCCCAGTCGTACGCCTTGTCGCGGTGGGCGATCATCGAGAGCGCGTCCACCGGCTCCCCGTTCAGGAGGATGTCGATCTTCACCAAGTCGGACGGGCGGTAGCCGATGTACTCGTAGTCGAACGAGGCGTAGCCGCGCGTGCCGGACTTGAGCTTGTCGTAGAAGTCGAAGATAATTTCGCCGAGCGGAAACTCGAAGTGGAGGTCGGCGCGGGTCGGGTCGATGTATTCCGTGTTGATATATTCGCCGCGCTTATCCATCGCCAGCTTCATAATGTTGCCGACGTATTCGCTCGGGGTAACGATCTGCGCCTTGATGTAGGGCTCCTCGACGCGTTCGAGATCGCCGACGGGCGGCATCTGTTGCGGGTTATCGACGATC
Organism: Ignavibacteriales bacterium; assembly: GCA_014727845.1. Classification (GTDB taxonomy): domain Bacteria; phylum Bacteroidota; class Ignavibacteria; order Ignavibacteriales; family Ignavibacteriaceae; genus WJMR01. The sequence goes on along the minus strand of WJMR01000319.1, from coordinate 13,466 downwards.
TTCTCCTCGCCGCGCTTGGTATGGGCGTGGTATTCGACGTTCGGCAGCGTGGTGATGATGTCGAGATCGAACTCGCGGGAGAGGCGCTCCTGCACGATCTCCATATGGAGAAGCCCGAGGAAGCCGCACCGGAAACCAAAGCCGAGCGCGGCGGACGTCTCCGGTTGGAAGACGAGCGAGGCGTCGTTGAGCGTGTATTTTTCGAGCGCGTCGCGGAGGTCCTCGAAGTCCTCGTTGTCGGTCGGGTAGATGCCCGAGAAGACCATCGGCTTGATCTCTTGATACCCCGGCAGCGGCTTGTCGGCGCCCTCTCGTCGGTAGGTGATGGTGTCGCCGACCTTCGTGTCCCGAACGTCCTTGATGCTCGCGATCACGTAGCCGACGCTCCCCGTCGGGATTTCGCTCGTTTTGATCCGCTTGAGTTTTAGTAAGCCGACTTCTTCGGCGTCGTAATGGTTGTCGTGCGCGAAAAATCGGATCGCCTCGCCTTGGCGCAGCGTTCCGTTAAAGACTCTGACGAAGGCGACGGCGCCGCGATACGTGTCGAAGATCGAGTCGAAGACGAGCGCTTGCAACGGCGCGTCGGGATCGCCCTTCGGCGGAGGCACCCGCTCGACGATCGCTTCGAGCATCGCCTCTATCCCGATGTTGTTCTTGGCGCTCGCGAGGAGGATCTCCTCTTCGTCGCACCCGATGAGCTCGGCGACTTGCGCGCGCACCTTCTCCGGCTCGGCGCCGGGCAGGTCGATCTTGTTCAGCACGGGGATGATCTCGAGGTCGGCGTCGAGCGCGAGGTAGAGATTGCTGAGCGTCTGCGCCTCGATGCCCTGCGCCGCGTCCACCACGAGTATGGCGCCTTCGCAAGCGGCGAGCGAGCGGGAGACCTCGTAGCTGAAATCCACGTGCCCGGGCGTGTCGATCAAATTGAGCGTGTAGGTCTCGCCGTCCTCGGCGCGGTAGGTCATCTGCACCGCATGCGACTTAATGGTGATGCCGCGCTCGCGCTCGAGGTCCATCGAGTCGAGCACTTGCGCTTTCAACTCGCGGTCGGAAATCGAGCCGGTCAGTTCCAACAATCGATCGGCGATCGTCGATTTGCCGTGATCGATGTGGGCGATAATGCTAAAGTTTCGGATGCGTTCCATTTGCGCCAAATTTAAATAGCGTGAAAGGTACGCAAGCGGCTCGGTAATTCCAACGAGCGTTCGGTCGGATCGACTCGCCGGCGTTTCGCGCCTCGGCGGACGTTCGTATATTATAAGGTTTGATTAATCCGAACCCCCACGAATACGAAAGGAGACGCGATGAAAACCGCGTTACTAATCGCGACGACGCTTACGATCGCGGCGTTCGCGCAACCGATCGAGCCGACCGAGGAACCCGTGCCCGAGTTCCTCTCGACGCCCGCGCCGAACGCGCTTTACGAAATACCGGTCTTGATGATCAGCTACCTCCCGACCGAGGACGGCGAGACGATGATCAAGGAGGAATGCGGAACCGATATGCCCGTCGCCGATATGAAGAAGAAGATAGACTCGATGGCGATCCGCGCGAAGTTTATGCTGGAGGAGGGGAGCAAATTCCGAGGATACAAAAACCCCGACGCCCGCCCCTCGATCGGCTACCGCGTCGTGGCGCACTTCGCCGCCTACGACTACTTTCCGCGCGGCTTCGAGGTTCCGTGGAACGAGGGGTGGTATCGCCCCGACTACAATAAGGTCCTCGAGCGCTTCGACGCGAGGAAGTACGTCGAGGAACTCGGCGTGAAGGAGATCTGGATTTGGGGCTATCACCACGGCGAGATCGAGCCGGCCGAATCCAACATGGCGAGCCCGCTCACGGGCGACGTCTCCAACAGCGAGCGCGAGGAGGAGGACCTCCCCGTCTTCGACCGCACCTACACGGTCTATAACTACAACTACAATCGCTCGCACGCCGAGGCGGTGCACAATCACGGGCATCAGTTCGAGGCGATCTTCACGCACGTCTGCGAAAAGCAAGACGGGAACGCCGATCTCTTCTGGAAACTGTTCGTCGGGAAGGACGGGAACGACGAGTTCATCACGGGCAGATGCGGGTGGACGCACATGCCGCCGAACACGACCGAGCACTACGACTACCTCAACGAGATCATGGTTCCGAGCGACGTCGAGGATTGGCGACCGACGGGCGGCGCGACGAAGATGGTCGGGCTGGCGACGTGGAAACACCTCGACTATGATTGGCCCCTCCAACCCGCGCCCTTCGGGCAGAAGGACGAATCGCAGTTCTATATCTACTGGTTCCAGAGCTTCCCGGGATACGAGAACGGGATACCCTACGGCGAGCGCGAGATGACGAACTGGCATCGCTTCGTCGCCGAATGGGACGAGGCGATTCAAGAAGGCGCCGGCTTATACAAGTAGCCCCGACATTGTTCGATCTTTTGCGCGTCGTCTTCCTCGGGAGGCGGCGCGTTTTTTTTGAGATTAGTTTAGCGCCTGCGCCAACGTTAAGCCGAGCACCGCCACGGAAGCGACCGTCTGTAGCAAGCTCCCGACGATCTCCCACGTCCGATCCTCTTTTTTCGTCGCGAGCGGAACGATGATCACCGATCCCGACGGCACCTCTTCATCCGGGATGAAGAAGAGTCCCGAGGTCGTCCACTGCGCGCCGTTCGGCTTAATTACCGCGGCGCCTCCCTCGTCCGCCATTTCGGAGTATCCGCCCGCGCGATCGATATAGTAATCGACCGACTTGCCGGGCACGTACGGCGCCTGCACGGGCGTCTCCACTTCGCCGACGACGTACACCACGCGGGGGTCTTGCGGCACGACGAGACTATCGCCGGGCATCAGCACAATGTTGTATTCCGAAGTCGAGTCTTCCGCGATCTCCTCCCATAAAATCGGAACGCGGTCGGCGAACTCCTTCACCAAATCGTTGTAGTACTCCCCCTTTCGCTCGGTCGTGTTTTTCATCGAGTCGGGTTTCGTGACGAGAGTGTCGAAATCCATGCGATATTGGTTTTTGCGAACGACGTAAATTCCCTCGGGGTAGGCGGTCTCGAGCAATCCGCCCGCGCGTCGCACATAATCGGCGACCCGCTCGCCGCGCTTGATTGGCGCGTATTTCCCGACGTAGGGAACTTCGCCCGTCACCCACACGCCCTCGGGATAGACTTTCGCGAGGTCGCGCTTGACGTTGACGCGGTCGTGGCTTTCGAGCTTGAAGTCTTGATCGCGCTCGATCTCCCAATACGCTTCCGGCAGATCGACGGTGTGCGTCGTCGAAATTTCTCGCGCGTCGTTCCGCTCGATGCGTCCGATCTCGACGCCCGCGACCGACGCCGAGTCGGTTAAGCCGCCCGCCATCGCGATCAAATCCGTGAGCCCCATATTCTCGAAGTAGGTGTACACGCCCGGCTCGCGCACCTCTCCCGCAATCTCGACGCTTCTCGTCGGCTCGAACGTTTCGACGTCCATCACAATCACCTCGTCGCGATTGCGCAACTCGAGGTCGTGTTTCGGGTCGCCCGCCAACGCCTTTGTCGGATCGAACGCGACGATCTCTTTCTTCTCGTCGTCGTCGGTTCGGATAAGCGCGGCTTTGCTCGGAAAGGCGCCGACGGCGAAGGTGTCGGCTTTTATCAAGAGATCGCGGATCGTCGTTCCCCCCTCCTCGATCGCGTAGCGTCCGGGTTGCTTCACCTTTCCCTCGATCGTGACAAGATTGACGGGTTCGTCGTCCGCGGTCATAACGGTCGCCACGTCGCCGTCGCGGATCGGGTAGTCGCTCTCGAGAAAGTCGGCGAAGGAGCGGAAGGCGAGATCCGCGTGAACGACGCCGTTCTCGTGAAACGCGCGCTCCTCGGGGGGCAAATAGCGCTCGATGTGGGCGCGCTCGTGGAACGCTTTGAACGTCAAGCCGCCGGCGAACTCGATCAAGTCGCCGAACGTCTCCCCTTCTTTCATTTCGTAAATCGCCGGTCGGCGCGTCTCGCCGACGACCGCGGCGCGCGGACCGACGGGAGGCACGTGCACGGCGTCGCCGTCGCGGAGCATCACGTCGCTCGCCCGATCGCCCGTTATCAAATAGTCGTACATATCGATCGTCGCGACGATCACCCCGTCGCGGATGAGTCGCACGTTCCGCAACGATCCTTCGAGCTTCGGACCGCCGCCGTAGTAGAGCGCGGTGAAAGCGCTCGACATCGCGGGCAGCGCGTAGGCGCCGGGCGCGTTCACTTCGCCGAGCACATAGACCCGAACGTTGCGCATCTTCTCCGCCGAGAGATCCATCCATGCGGACGCTTGCGTAAGCTCCGTCGAGAGGAGCGAACGATAGACCTTCGACATCCTCCCGAACATCCGACGCTCCGCCTCCTCCGTCGTCATGCCGCCGACGTTAACCAGCCCGACGTTGGGAACGTACACGTTGCCCTGCTTGGAGACCTCGACGTTGTGCATCAGTTGCGTCTCGCCCCACACTGAGATCGTCAGCTCGTCGCCCGGACCGATCACGTAGTCGCGCGGCGCGGGCGCGTCGGGCGTCGGTTCGTAAAACTCGTTGTCGTAGGAAAACATATCGTAGCCGAACGCTTCAAGCTCTCGCGCGCGGGGTCGGTCCATAAACTCTTCGAGGAAGAATTCCTTCGTGCGCTCCTCCTCTTCGGCGGGCGGCGTAACGCGCTCGCGCTCCTCCTCCATCTCGCCGGGCGCGCGCCCCTCGCGCAGCGCTCTCATTTTCTCCGCTTGTCGGAATTGTTCGAGGTCGGTTTGGTCCTTTAGGCGCCGCATCATCTCCGCCTCTTGTTCGTCGCGGAGCGCGCCGGCGTCTTGCCGATATTTGTCGAACCCTTGCGGCTCCTCGGTTTGGTAGCTCGGATCCTCGCGCCGCCGATCTTTCATTTCCTCTTGCAACATCAAATATTCGTCGATCGTCACGCCCATCTCCTCGGCTTTCTTCCTCATCTCGTCGAGATTCATACCGTCTTGTTGTTGGGCGTTTCCGTCGGACGCGAGCGCCGCGACCACGACGATCGCCGCGACTGTCGCGCGTTTCACGAGTCCGCCGATCTTCTCGGTCATATTCCTTTACTCCGCATAGTTGCGCGTTTCGCCCTCGCCGCCGCGCGGCGCGAACGATTCGTTATTCTATTATCGAACGGTATCGGTTGTCTATATAGAGTAATCCCAGGGGAGGTTGACGTCGATCTGCAACGCGTCGTACTCTTCCTCTTTGATGAGCGGGTAGAGCGTTTCGGTGAGATACGCGCAGACGCCGGGGATTTTATCCCTCGGAACCTCCGCCCACGTAACGTAGAGATTGTGATACATCCGGTGCTTCTGGATCGCGAAGTCCTCTTGATAGCGCCTAATTAATTCGCGGATCATTCCATGCCCGATGATCACCGCCTCGATATATTTGTCCTCGAACCACACGATGACGATCCCCTCTTGCAGATCGAACATCGGGTCTTCGACGTTCACTCGATTAAGCGCGGCCTTTCGACTGCCGCCGTATGTAAACCATTCTACGGTCATAACAAGATTACGCGGTTAGGCGTAGCTTTATAAAATACATTCCCGCTACGTGTTTAGCAAGCGCCCGACGACCGCGCGGTTTTCCTCGTTGTGCGGATCTTTCCCCTCGGCGTCGAAGAGTCGCTCGATTCTCTCGGCGTGCCGCTCGACGACCCGCGCCCGCACCACTTTGAGCGTGCTGTTGAGAAGACGGTTCTCTTCCGTGAACCCCTCGTCGAGAATAGCGAACGCGGCGGGCAACCATCGCTCGGGAAACTCCCCGGCGCGGTCGCCCCCGGATTTGAAACGCGCGATCGTCTCCGCGAGTATCGCGATCGCGGCGCGGCGTCCCGCTTCGTCGTCCGCGCGCTCCCCGCGTCGCTCCACCTCGGCGCGGAGTTTCGTCCAATCCGGCGAAAGCAACGCGACGGTGTAGGGGGATTGGGCGTTGTGCAGCATGATCTGATCGACGAACGGCGCGCACTCGACGAGCGTCTCCTCGATTCCCTCGGGGCTGTACTTCTCGCCGTCGTTCCCGACGAGAAGACTCTTCGTTCTACCAAGGACGTGGAGGAAGCCGTCGTCGTCGAAGTAGCCAAGGTCGCCCGTATGGAGCCAACCGTCGCGGAGCGCCTCCGCCGTCGCCGACTCGTTGCGCCAATAACCCGCCATCACGTTCTCGCCCCTCGCGATAATTTCGCCGCGCTCGCCGACGGGGAGTTCCGCGCCCCGCTCGTCGGCTATCTTAACCTCGACGCCCGGCGCGACGACGCCCGACGATCCGAGCTTATGACGGCGCGGCGCGTTCGAGGAGATCACGGGCGCCGCCTCGGTCAAGCCGTATCCTTGAAACATCGGTATCCCGATCGCGTAGAAGAATCGTTGCAGCTCGATATCCAGCAACGCCCCGCCGCCGACGAAAAACTCGAGTTCGCCGCCGAACGCCGCGCGCACCTTCCGTAACAGAATCGCGTCGAAAAGTTTCGCCAACGGCGCGTGGAGCTTCCGAACGCCCGCGCCTCTATCGTGGCCGAGCCCGTTATACCGATACGTTGCGCGCAAGCCGATCTCGAAGAGTTTCTTCGCGAGCCCGCCCTTCGCGGCGATCCCCGCCTCGATGTTCTTTCGAAAGTTCTTCGCGAGCGCGGGAACGCTGAGGAGGAACGTCGGTTTTATCTCGCGAATGTTTCGCGGGATGTTCTTGATCGTATCGAGCGGCGAGGCGCCTTGCTCGACCGCCGCGAACGAGGCGCCCGACTTCATCAAGGCGTACACCCCGACCGTGTGCGCGAACGAGTGATCCCACGGAAGGATAAGCAGCGTCCGATACGAGGACGTCACATCGAAAAGCGCGAGCGACTGCTCGACGTTCGCCGTATAGTTCCGATGCGTTAGCACGATGCCCTTCGGATCGGCGGTGGTGCCGGACGTGTAGCAGATGTTCACGGGATCGTCTTCGCCGACCGACGCGACGCGCCGTTCCAACGCCTCGGGGTCGCGCTCCAACGCCCGCTCGCCCGCCGCGACGATCTCCTCGAAGAGCAACTCGCGCTCGCCGCGGCGTTCTCCGCCGTCGAAAAGAAGAACGTGCTCAAGATCGGACAGGTCCGCCGCCACTTCCTCGATCTTCTTTCGGTTGCGCTCGGAAACGATCGCGATCTTCGAACCGCTGTGTTTCAGTCGGTAGAGAAGATCCTCACGCTCTTCGACGCGCACGGATATCGGCACGCAGACGGCGCCCGCGAGCGCCACGCCCAACTCCGCGATCACCCAATCGGCGCGCCCCTCCGAAATAATCGCCGCGCGATCGCCCTTCTCGACGCCCGCCTCGATCAAGCCCGCCGCGAACGCCCGCGCGCGACGACGCGTATCGAGATACGTCGTCGATCTCCACTCCCCGTCGCGCTTTTCCATGAGATACGGACGATCCGCGTATTTTGAGGCGCTCTCTTCAAGCAATCCGACGATCGTTCTCGTATTCATTTAACCTTCAACTATATGCTTAATAACTATTAACGACGCGTTAATTAACCACGCATCTTTATCACGATCTCGTCGAGCGCGGCGAGCGCCTCGTCGATCTTCGAGACGTCTTTGCCGCCCGCCGTCGCGAGGTGCGGTCTCCCCCCGCCTCCGCCTCCGACGATCTTCGCCGCCTCGCCGACGATCTTCCCGGCGCTCAGTTTCTCCTTCACGAGGTCGTCGCTCACGACGCACGCCATCATAACCTTTCCCTCGATCTCCGCCGCCGTTAAGCCGACGCCCCGCGTTATCTTCTCGCGCAGTCGGTCGCCGAGCGCCTTGAGGGCGTCCATCGAATCGACCTCCACACGACCGCGATAGAGCGTTACGCCGTCAATCTCGATCGCGCCGCTCATGATCTCGGGAAGCGCGTCGGCGGTCTTCGCCGCCTTCGCCTCCGCGAGTTTCTTGTCGAATTTCCGCCGTTCCTTTTGCAACTCTTCGATCCGCGCGTCCCGCTCGGCGATCTCTCGCTCGCGCTCCTCCAGATACCGCAGAACGCCGTCGCCCGTCACCGCCTCTATTCGCCGAACGCCGCCGGCGACCGACGCCTCTCCGACGATCTTCATCAAACCGATCTCGGCGGTGGAACCGACATGCGTGCCGCCGCAGAACTCCGCGCTATAGTCGCCGAACTTCATAACGTTCACCCGCTCGCCGTATTTGTCGCCGAAAAACATGAGCGCGCCGGAGTCCTTCGCCTCCTCCAGCGGAACGTCGCGCATATGCGAAGCGGGCAGGTTGGCGAGTATCTTCTCGTTCACGCGCTCCTCGATCGTGCGGAGGTCGTCGTCGCTCGTTTTTTCGAAATGCGTGAAATCGAATCTGAAATAATCCGGACCGACGAACGAACCCGACTGGCGAACGTGATCGCCGAGCGTCTCGCGCAACGCCGCGTGTAACAGGTGCGTGGCGGAGTGGTTCCGCATAATTCGTCGGCGGCGCGTCTCCTCCACCTTCGCGATCGCGCTCGCCCCCGGTTTTATCTTCGCGTCCTTCTCCTCGACCGCGTGCAACACAATCCCCTCGAACTTGGCGAGCGCCGTGACGGTATGTCGTTCCTTCCCGATTTCAAGAACGCCATGGTCGTCAACCTGTCCGCCCGCCTCGACGTAAAAAGGCGACTTGTCGAGCGCGACGAGCGTCTCCCCGTTCTTCCGCTTAACCCCGACGACGCGCGCTTTCGTAACGAGTTCGTCGTAGCCCGTGAAGACGGTCGGCGACTTGTCGGTCAACTCCATATCGCCGAGTCCCTCGGCGACGTCGCTCGCGCCGGCGGTTTTGCTCTTGGCGTCCGCGCGGGCTCGTCGGCGCTGCTCGGTCATCAACTCCTCGAAGCGCTTCTCGTCCGCGGCGAGACCCTCTTCCTCCGCCATCACCCGCGTCAAATCAAAGGGAAAGCCGAACGTGTCGTAGAGCTTGAACGCGTCGTCGCCCGAGATCGTTTTCTTCTTGCGCTTCTTCAGATCGGCCGCCAGACGATTGAACAACTCGATGCCGCGGTCGAGCGTGTCGTTGAAACTCTCCTCCTCGCCCTTCACAATCTTCTCGATCATCTCGCGCTTCTCGACGATCTCGGGATACGCGCCGCCCATCGTCTCGACGACGACGCCGACGAGCTTGTGGAGGTACGGATCCTTCAATCCGAGCTTGCGTCCGTACCGCGCCGCTCTCCTGAGGATCCGCCGCAAGACGTATCCGCGCCCCTCGTTGCCGGGCGCCGCGCCGTCGGCGATCGCGAACGTGAGCGCTCGCGCGTGATCCGCCGCGACGCGCATCGACGTTTGGTTCTCCTTGCCCTTGTAGGGCGCGCCGCTCAAGCGTTTCATCTCCTCGATCAACGGCATGAACACGTCGGTCTCGTAGTTCGAGGGCTTGTTCTGGAGAACGGCGCACACGCGCTCGAAGCCCATCCCCGTGTCCACGTGCTTCTTCGGCAGTTCGCGCAGCTCGCCCTTCTCGTCGCGGTTGTATTGGATGAAGACGAGGTTCCAGATTTCGATGCACGACTCGAGCCCCGCGTTCACTTGCTTCGGATCGTCGTAATCGTCGCCGAGCGAGATATGGATTTCCGAACACGGTCCGCACGGGCCCGTGTCGCCCATCTCCCAGAAGTTGTCCTTCTCGCCGAAGCGGAGAATTCTTTTCGGATCGATGTCCGTCTTCTCCTTCCACAGCTCGAACGCCTCGTCGTCGTCTTGATAGACGGTCGCCCAGAGTCGCTTCTTATCGAGCTTCCACACGTCGGCGAGGAGCGCCCACGCCCACTCGATCGCCTCGGCTTTGTAGTAGTCGCCGAACGACCAGTTGCCGAGCATCTCGAAGAACGTATGGTGGTAGGTGTCTCTGCCCACCTCTTCGAGATCGTTGTGCTTGCCGGATACGCGGATGCACTTTTGCGAGTTGACCGCGCGCGCGTAATCCCGCGAGCCCTTGCCGAGGAAGACGTCTTTAAACTGATTCATCCCCGCGTTAATGAAGAGGAGCGTCGGATCGTCGTAGGGAACGACGGGAGCGCTCGGCGCGAAGGCGTGACCGCGCTCTTTGAAGAAGTCGATAAACCGCGTTCTGATCTCGTTCGAAGTCATTCGATTGCCGTTGGTTTCGTTAGTGTGTCGGATTAGCCGCGTTCCGCGCGGGTGATATCGGATCGCCTCACTCGGCGGGCGTCGTCTCGATCGAGTCCGGCCCGTCGGTCGCGTCGGTCGCCTCGACGAGGAAAGTCGTCCGCTCCTCGATCGCCGCGTCGGTGTGGTTGTCGGTCGCCGCAAAGACGACGACGTACTCGCCCGGCTCGGCGTCCTCGATTTCCGTCATCGCCTCGAATCTCGTCTCGGCGATCGGTTTGCTCTTCGCTTCGTCGTACGCGCCGCCGCCGAGTTCGATCTTCTCGCCCGCGGGGGTAATAATCGTGAAGGCGTACTCGAGCGATCCGCGAAACTTCCCGTTCTCCTCGCGGAGCTCGTAGCCGCGCGTCATCGCCACCGCCTGCACTTCGATCAAGCCCGGCTCGCCCAACCCGTAGGCGAACGCCTCGACCGACTGCGCCTCGAACGGATACTCTTTCTCCGAACACGCGACGAACGCCGCCATCGCCGCGACCGCCATCCATACCGCTTTTCTCATCGTTCACTCTCTCGTTATAAACCGAAGGGGACGCCGCGCGCCCCCTCCGAAAAACAACCGAACGCTCGCGCGCCGATTACCCGTTCTTGCGTTGGAACTCTTTCATGAACGACGCCAACTCTTCGACGCCTTTCTTCGGGAAGGCGTTATAGACGCTGGCGCGGACGCCGCCGACCGAGCGGTGTCCCTTCAATCCGCTGAAGCCGCTTTCCGCCGCTTCGGCGACGAACTTCTTCTCGAGGTCCGCGTTCGCGAGGTTCCACGTTACGTTCATCACGCTTCGGCTCTCCTTCTCGGCGTGTCCCTTGTAATAGCCGCCGCTTCCGTCGATCGCGTCGTAGAGGATCCCCGCCTTCTCGTTGTTGCGCTTCTCCATCTCCGACAACCCGCCGTTTTCCAACAGCCACTTGGTCGTCAAGCTAATGATGTAAATCCCCCACACGTTCGGCGTGTTGTAAAGCGAGTCCTTCTCCGCCATCAGCTTGAGGTCGAGCATGCTCGGCAGATTTTCGGGGACGCGTTCGAGCAAGTCCTTCCGAACGACGACCGCGCACACGCCCGAGGGTCCGATGTTCTTCTGCGCCCCCGCGTAGATCGCGCCGTACTTGTTCACGTCGATCGGCTTGTGGAAGATGTCGGAGGAGGCGTCGCAGAGAAGCGGGACGTCGCCCGTCTCCGGCTCGGCCGTAAACTGCGTGCCGTAGATCGTGTTGTTTGAGGTGAAGTGTACGAACGCCGCCTCGGGATCGAGCGTCAACTCGTCTTGTTTGGGAACGCGGTTGAAGACGCCCTCTTCGGTCGTCGCGGCGACGTTGACTTCGCCGACGCGCTTGGCTTCCTTGACCGCCTTCTTCGACCACGACCCCGTGACGATGTAGTCGGCTTTCTTCGGCGTCATCAAGTTTAGCGGCAGCATATAGAACTGGAGCGAGGCGCCGCCCTGCAGAAAGAGGATCTCGTAGTCGTCGCCGGCGCCGAGGAGCTTCCGGAAATTCGACTTCGCCGTCGCGTGTATTTCGTCGAACGTTTTCGAGCGGTGACTGATCTCCATTACGGACATCCCGACGCCCGGCAACGCCATTAAGTTTTCTTGCGCTTCTTTCAAGCTCGGTTCCGGCAAAACGGCGGGACCGGCGCTGAAGTTATAGATACGATTTTCCACGTTGTTCTCCTTTATGTTTTTACCGCCGCGCGCGTTCGCCCTTCAAACTGGGCGCGACGAGTTTAAACAATATTATATACGGTGCGTGAGCAAGCCGTCGCGAAGCTTCGGCTCGAACCAGGTCGATTTCGGCGGCATCATCTCTCCCGCGTCGGAGACCGCCATCAGTTCTTCGACGGCGACGGGATACATCGAGAAGGCGACGGCGTAGTCGCCCGAATCGACGAGGCGTTCGAGTTCGTCGGTACCCTTTACGCCGCCCACAAAGTCGATCCGTTCGTCGGCGCGCGGGTCCGTAATGCCGAGTATCGGATCGAGGACGCGTCGCTGGAGCGTCGCCACGTCCAGTCGGTCGCCGACGCCCTTCGCGTCCTTCGGAACGCCGTTCTCGGTTTGGCTTTCCTTCAACGTAATTCGCCGCCACTCGCCTTCGAGATAGAGGCAAATCGTTCCGTGCCGTTTGGGCGCTTTCTCCTCGCACGACGCGACGTCGAAATCCTCCGCGACGCGGTCGAGGAATTCCGAGGCGCTCATACCGCCGAGATCTCTCGCCACACGGTTGTAGGGGAGAATCTCCAATTGGTCGGCGGGAAAGAGCGCGGCGAGCAGGTAGTTGTATTCCTCGGAGCCGTTGTGTCCCGGATTCTCCTTGCGCCGCGCGGCTCTCGCGCGGGAGGCGCTGGCGATCCGATGATGACCGTCGGCGACGTAGAGCTTCTCCGCTCCGCCGAGCGCCGAGACGAATCGTTGCGTTAAGCCATGCTCCACGCGCCACAACCGATGCGCCACCCCGTCCTCGGCGACGAAGTCGTAGAGCGGCGGTTTCTCGGAGACGATCCGCTCGACCGCCTCGTCGATTTCAGCGATCGCGCGATACGTCAGGAACACCGCGCCGGTTTGCGCGTTCGTCGTCAGGATGTGGTTGGTGCGGTCGTCCTCTTTTTTGCGTCGCGTCTTTTCGTGCTTGAGGATAACGTCGTTGTCGTAATCGTCCACCGAGAAGGCGGCGAAGATTCCCGTTTGCGCGCGCCCGAGTCGTTCGAGTTGGTAGAGATACACGCTCGGCGTCTCGTCCTCGATCAGCGTCCCGTCGGCGCGGAGTTCGTCGAGGTTCGTCTTCGCCTTTTCGTACACCGCCCGGTCGTAGGGATCGACGCCCTCGGGCAGATCGGTCTCGGCGCGGGTAACGCGCAGATACGAGAGCGGGTTGTCCTTCACGATCCGACGAACCTCCTCCTCGTTCACCACGTCGTACGGGGGAGACGCGACGCGCGACGCGCGGTCGGGTGCGGGGCGGAGCGCTTTTATCGGGTGGAGAATCGCCATAGGTTCCTCGCGCAATGAAATTTTTGGAAACCTATAAGTTGTGAAATTTGCGGATAAATCTCCATGCGTCGGCGCCGTCCGTTCAGTCCCCGTTTTCCGAGCCGACGAGCGCGGCGAACGTACGGAGGAGGAGCGCCTCGACGCGCTCGCGGTCGTCGGGTCCGCCGCCGAACGCCCAGCGCCGCTCGCGAAGGGAGTACGCCGATCGTCGCCATCCGTCGGTTCGTTCCGGAAACGGCGCGTACACGTTTATCCACTCGAGCCGATTGGCGTTTTGAAATCCGAAGTAAATCGCGGCGCCGTCGAGCGCGCGCGAGAGAAGCTTC